>NZ_JAPVLS010000229.1:0-1956 GCF_027158125.1 Streptomyces sp. H39-C1 | reverse complement strand
ACCACCCAGGTCACGCTGTTCAACCGCACTCCTGGCACCTCCGCAATCTGGGCTCGATGCCCATCTGGAACGAGCGAGAGACATCAAAACTCGGCGCTGTGGATCGCCCGGCAGCCAGCAAGATGACTCCCGAAGTCAGCGCGAAACGGCCGCGAAGAAGCGGGCACAGCCACCACGCCCACCCTGTTCGAATCTTGAGCTGGGCAAACGCACGGCTAAAGATTGCAAACAGGCACTCAGGTCCCCATCCACGTGCCGATCAACGTATGCGGCAACACCGTCAACGTGGTCGGTCTCCTGAACCCGGCGTTCGGCAACGTCTGCCAGAACATCAGCAGCGATGACGACGACCACAGCGACAACAAGGGCGACTGGGCCGGCCACGACAGCTACAACCGCTGACCACCGTCCCACCACCATCACCCGGGCCGCCGGAACCGGACTCCAGCCCGCACGGAAACAGGGGCAAACGCCCCTGATCCCGTGACGCGTCCCCCGGCGGCCCGGGGCTCGGGAGTGTCTAAGAGCTCGCGCAGATAGGCGGAGTAGAGCGCCCCGATGGCAGAACAGGCACAGGACTTCGCGATCATGGAGTTGCGACGCTCTGTGACCATCGGGGAGACCTGTGCCTGCACTGCCATCATGGCTGACAGACCCACTCTGGGACCAATTCTCTGCGCTCCTGCCGAAGCGGCCGCTTTACGATCCGGACCACCCGCTGGGCTGCCACGGCCCTCGGATCAGCGACCGGATCGTGTTCGACAAGCTGCTCCAACTCCTGCGGTTCGGTTGCTCCTACGAAGGCATAGCCGACACGACCTGCTCGGCCACCACAATCCGCAACCGCCGCAACGAGTGGATCCGACTCGGTGTCTTCGCCCGCCTCAAGCACATCGTCCTGGAGGCATACGACCGGATCGTGGGCCTCGTGCTGGACCAGATCGCTATCGACGGATCGATCACTAAGGCACCCGGCGGCGGCCAGGCAGCCGGGCGCTCCCCGGTCGATCGAGGCAAACAGGGCCTGAAACGATCCGGTATGACGGATGGTTACGGAATTCCGCTGGGTCGCGTCCTGGCCGGAGCGAACTGCCACGACTCCCCGCTGCTCGCCCCGACGCTCGACCTCTTGGACGACCTGGGCCCGCTGCCCGATGACATCACGGTGCATCTGGACGCCGGCTACGACTCAGCTACGACGCGCACCTCCCTCGCCGAACGCGGCCTGCACGGCCAGATCGCCTGCAAGGGTGTAAAAGCACCCATCCAGGCAAGTCAGCGCTGGCATGTCGAGCGCACGCGCGCCTGGCAGAACGCCTTCCACCGGCTCGCCCGCTGCTACGAACGTCGGACCATCGTGATCGACGCCTTCTTCGACCTCGCAGACGCGATCATCACCATCCGCAGCCTGATCCGCCGGGCCTGGACTACCCATCGCTGGGACGACCGCCCGTGGCGCCGCCCATGAACCCCGCCTGTCTGCGCGGCCTCCTACGCGGAGACTGCTCCTGGCGACCGGCAACCCGGATCAGGCAATCCTAAAATGACGACGGGCGACGTCTTGCCCCTGTGGTTCAGGCGACACGGGTGTCGTGGGTCTCGCGGTTGGCGAGCACATCGTCCATGTGCTCTTCGGCCCAGGTCTTGAGGCCGCGCATCATTTCGTGCAGCGACAGGCCGAGATCCGTCAGCTCGTAGGCGACCGTGACCGGCACGGTCGGCGTCGCGGTGCGGGTGATCAAACCGTCGCGCTCCAGGGAGCGCAGCGTCTGGGTGAGCATCTTCTGGCTGACGCCGACCAGCAGGCGCAGCAGCTGCGAGTAGCGCATCGACCGGGGCTCGCCGGAGCAGTCGGCGCCTGGCTGATGCGAGCCGCCGCCGCTGCCGAGCGCGGCCAGGATCAGCGTGACCCACTTGTCGGAGAGCCGGTCGAGCAGCTTGCGGCTGGGGCAGACC
>NZ_JAPVLS010000228.1:0-2219 GCF_027158125.1 Streptomyces sp. H39-C1 | reverse complement strand
CTGCCAGCCCCCTCCGCCGCCCGAATCGACCAAGCATCAGAGTGCCGAGCAGCATGTCTCACCGCATCAGCAACTGTCCCTTTTCATCCGTACGAGGCTGGGGACGTTCACGTGTACCCCGACACGTCTCCCAGCGGTGGCTGCGCGACCTGCTGTGGGACCACATCGCCGATGTGCTGCGCTCGCCGTCATGCCCGCGCAGCGCCCAGCCGGTGGACTACCAACGCCGCGCGGGCGCTGAGCTGAGCGCGTTCCTGGAGGCCGAAGCCCCAGACGGCGGCCACGATCCGAGGGCGCTGCGCGAAGAGCATGCCCACCGCTTCGTCGCGGACCTGCGCAACCGTGAACGTCTCGGCCTTGCCTTCCGCGGCCAGGCCCGCCTGGACGGCAAGAAGTCGAGGGTCACCGAGAACATGCGCCGGATGATGCTCAACTACGGCCGGGCCGTGCTGCGCGGCGCCCTGGACAACGGCAGCGCCGAGCAGATCGGATTGAACCGCGCCTTCATTACCGCCGTGCCGGTCGGCGGCCCGGGCACGCCCCGCCGCCGCAACCCCTTCCCCGACGAGGTCGCCCGCGCTCTCGCGGACGAGAGCAACCTGCTGCAACTCGCCGAAGACCACGACCCGCACGACCGCGGCCTGCGGGATATGTGGGAGGCCATCATCATCACCGGCCGACGCGCCAACGAGGTCATCCAGCTCCACCTGGACTGCATCGGCCGCTACGGCGGGCTGCCCGTGCTCTGGCACGACCAGACCAAGGTCGGCAACCTGAACGCGGCCATCCGCATCCCCGACCGGCTCATGGACCGGCTTGAGGAACGCCGCCGCAAGACCCTGGCCCACTTCGCCGACCGCCACGCCGGCCGCGCGCCCACCCCCGCCGAGCGCGTCCACCTGGCCCTGTTCCCCACCGACATGCTCAACTCGGACGGCCGTCGCGCCCTGTCCTACACCTGGTTCCATACCGGCCTGCGCAACTGGATCACCGACCTCGACCTGGGCGGTCACTACGTCGCCCACCAAGCCCGGCATACCCTGGCAACCCGGCTGCTGCGGGCCGGGGCGAGCCTGACGCACATCCGCCGGTATATGGGGCAGGTCAGTGACCGAATGGCGGAGCATTATGTCCACCTGACCCAGTCCGACCTCGACGACGTCCTCCAACGTGTCTGGGTCGCCGGCCCCGGCACCGCCAACCCCGGTGAACTCATCACCGAGGGCGCCGCTCCACTCACCCGCGAGCAGGCCCAGGCCCTGGCGATCGACCTGTCGCGCCGCAGCACCCCGGCCGAGGGCGGGTTCTGCACCTTCCAGCCCGTCGTCGAGGGCGGCGCCTGCCCCTGGAACCTGAACTGCCACAACTGCGACAAGTTCGTCCTGTCCGGCGCCGACCTCCTCTATTGGCGGCGCAAGCGCGAGCAGTGGCGGCTGCTGGCCGAGGGCGCCCCCGACGACGCCACCGCCGACTACCTCCACCGCTACTTCGAACCCACCGCCCGCGCCATCGACGGCCTGGAGAGCGCCCTGGCCGGCCTTGGCCTCCTTGACGACGCCCTCGCCCTGGACCTGCGCAAACCCCAGGACTACTTCCACCGCGTTTGGTCCACCGCCTTCCGCGCCGCCGACCTCGCCGAGGCCGCCGGTGACGAACAGGAGCAATGCGCGTGACCACCACCGTCCCCGATCCACGCACGGCCGCCGCCCTGACCGCCCGTCGCCGCAGCACCGACGCCGCCCTCGGACGGGTCCGCGACGCCATCGCCCGGCTCCGCCGCGAGAAGACCCAGGTCAGCGTCTCCGCGGTCGCCCGCCGCGCGAACGTTTCCCGCACCTTCCTCTACGGCCACCCCGACGCCAGGGCCGCGGTCGCCGCCGCGATGGCCGAAGCGGGCGAACGACGGACCCAGATGGTCACCGACCAGGACGAGGCACGCGAGGCGACCTGGCGCGAGCGGGCCCTGAACGCCGAGAATGCCCTCAAAGCCGCCCACGCCGAGATCCTCGCCCAACGCACCCGCATCGGTGAACTCCTGGGACAGGTCCGCGACTTGGAAGCCGAATGGACCCAAGTGTGGACGGTCACTGATTTCGGCTCTGTCGCTGATCTTGTGCTTGGTGGTCAGGTCCGGTGCAAGATCCGCTTGCGTAGAAGGTCGAAGTTCGCACGCCCGTATCCGGCCCGCTTGATGAGCTTGACTCTCGTGTTCTGTCCCT
>NZ_JAPVLS010000227.1:0-2222 GCF_027158125.1 Streptomyces sp. H39-C1 | reverse complement strand
TGGGTGGGTTCTTGCGGGCGCCGCGCCGGTAGCGGTTGACGGAGTCGGCGGTGATGCCGAGCTCCTGCGCGACGGCCTTCGCGGTTCCGAGCTGTTTGAGCAGGTAGTTGATGCGGGCCGGAAGGGTCTTGGGCGGCTGACGGGTGAAGGCTTCCCGGTCGGCGCGCTCGATGGCGGCCTCGATCTCGCCCATGGCCTACTCTCCTTCGTCCAGGACGGCGTCGCCGCCCTTGATGTGGCGGGCCGGGTTGAGGCCCTGCTCCATCAGGTCGACCGCCCACAGCATCGACTGGACGCCCTCCAGTTTCGCCAGGCCGGGCGTAGCGCCGAGGCGGAACCCGCCGGGCTGCGGCTTGCCGGACGCCGCGTAGGGGAGGAAGTCCAGCGGGCTCTCGCCCGGTGAGGGGTAGACGACGCAGTCGGAGAGTACGGCGAGTGGGTACAGGCCGGTCATCTTGACCATGTTGTTGAGCTTGCGGTGCATGTTGACCCGCGCCTTGCTGATCACGGCGGCGCGGAAGTCGGGGCGCCAGGTCGGCCGCGAAAGGGCCGGCCACGGCTCGCCCTCCTTGTAGGACTTGCCCTGCGGGCGCTCCCGCAGCTTCCCGACGCCGCCCTTCACGGTCGCCTTGATAGCAGCCAGTACGGCGGCCAGGGCCGGGTCGCGCTGCTTGTGCTGCTCCATCGCGGCGAGGAACGCTGCGTCGTCCAGGTCCTTGGTGACGCCGAGGTCGGCGAGGGTGTCGACGTACGCGGTTTTGAGCCGGTCGTGCCACGGGTCCAGGTACGCGCCGGTCTCGCGCCGCAGGTACGCCTCGATCGGGTGCACGTCGTGCCCGAGCTCCTGGGCGTAGGCGACGGTGTGCGTCTGGTACCAGGCCAGCCCCGTCGGGCGGGTGCCGTCGGGGGTGAAGGGTGAGGGCAGGCGCGGGTCCAGCTCGATGCCGCTGAGGTCGACCAGCCAGCTGCCGGGGATCTTCGGGTTGAACGTCGGGGCGGTGAAGTGGTCGGGTCCGGATAGGCCGACGACCAGGCGGGCGGCGGCGGCGAGGAACGCGGTGTTCAGGTCCAGGCCGACCGCGAACGGCAGCAGGCACTCCTCATCCGTGAGCGAGTCCACCGACCGCACCCACTGGTACGCCTCCTCATTGAGGAACCCGCCGCTCCAGCCGGAGTTCACGACGACGGGGTGTTCGGGGGTTGCCTCCGGCGGCGCCGGGTCCGTCGGCTCCGTGCCCAGGCTGCCCTGGTTGTAGCCGGACACCCAGTTCCCGCTCGCCGGGTCCTGCACGGCCTTCGTCGGCGGTCGCAGCGCCGTCATCAGCTCCAGCCCTGACACGGCCGTGGAGCCGCGCGGGGTGATGACCCGCTGCGCGTACACACCCAGGACCCGGGCGACGTCGGCCGGCTCCATCTCGGCAACGCCGGGCCAGGACCGCTCATCGAGCGCGTCCCACGATAGGATCGCCAGCTGCACGCACTGCCGCTCACGGCCCTGCGCCTTGCGGTAGATCCGCGCCCACGGACCGAACCCGCGCTGTGTCAGCTGCCACTTCGCGCGTGCGACCTCCTTGACCACCGGATGGTCCTCCGGCAGGCGCAGGGAGCGGCGCTGCTCGTGGCCCTCCAGGCGCTCCGGCAGCCCGAGCCCCACCGCGGCGGCCGCCGTGAGCACGATCAGCGGGTCGCTGTCCTTGCCGTAGCGGTTGAGCTTTCCGGTACCGAGTCCGGACTCGCGCAGCGTCCACTCCACCAGCTCCGGCACCGTGGTCGCCGGGCAGTCGAGCACAATGCCGTCGACGCCGTACGCGGAGCCGTCGCCATCGAGCACTGCGAGCGGGCCGTGCGGGAAGCGGGGGTCCAGCGCAGCCTTGGCGGCCTTCTTCGCGGCCGGGCGGCGCGACGACGCCGGACGCTCCGGCGCGGCCTGAACGGCGGGGGCCTGCGGCGCTGCCGTCTCCTGCAACACGGGCGCGGCAGCCGGACCGTCGAACGCCTCCGGCATCTCCGGCTGAGGCGCGACGACCGGGGCCGGGACGTCGAGGGTGCCGTGGGCGGGGTGCTTCGCCGCCCACCCGTCCAGCAGCCGTTGGTAGGCATCCAGGCGCGGCGACTTCGGCTCGCTCCGGCCGTTCTCCCAGTTCTTCACTGACTGGGTCGTTGTCTTCAACGCGGCGGCGAGGCGGGCCTGGGTGATTCCAGCAGCCTCCCGCAGCCGGGCG
>NZ_JAPVLS010000226.1:0-2312 GCF_027158125.1 Streptomyces sp. H39-C1 | reverse complement strand
CTGTCAGGCCACGTCTGTGTCCCGCTCGATGGCCTTGAGTCGGTTCTTGAGCCGGTAGCTGGGGCCGTTGATGGAGATCACGTCGCAATGGTGCAGGAGGCGGTCGAGGATGGCGGTGGCCAGGACCTCGTCACCGAACACCTGTCCCCATTCGCTGAAGGTCTTGTTCGAGGTCAGGATGATCGAGCCCTTTTCATACCGCTTGGAGATGACCTGGAAGACCAGGTTGGCTTCTCCGCGTTCGAGGATCTCGTAGCCCACCTCGTCGACTACGAGGACACCCGGCCGTAGGTAGGTGCCGAGCTTGTTGGCCAGGCGGCCGGCGGCTTCGGCGGCTTTGAGGTTGCGGACCATGTCGTCGAGGCTGGTGAAGTAGACCGAGTAGCCGGCCCGGCAAGCCGCGACCGCGAGAGCGACGGCGATGTGTGTTTTACCCACCCCCGGCGGGCCCAGGAGAGCCGCGTTGGCCTTGGCCTCGACGAACGAGAGCGTGGCGAGGTCCTTGACCTTGCGCGGGTCGAGGTCGGGCTGGAACGAGAAGTCGTACTCATCGAGCGTCTTGTGGTGCGGCAGCCGGGAGAGTCGCAGACCCTGCCGGAACCGGCGGTCGTCGCGGACAGCCAGCTCCTCGGAGAGGACCAGGTCGAGGAAGTCGAGATAGCCCATCTTCGCCTCGTCCGCCCGGCGGGTGAACTCGTTGATGGTTTCCGCGAGGTGGGGCAGGCCGAGCTTGCCGGCCGTGGTGCGGATACGGTTGCCGGTCAGCTCGCTCAAGAGGATTCCTTCGTCGCTCGATGGGTGGTGAAGGGACGGGTGCCAGTCAGCTCGTCATAGACCGACAACGGTCGGCGCCCGACCTCGATCCGGGTGGCCGCGGCCCGGTTCAGCAGGGCCTGCAGCGGGCCGGTCTCCTCGCCCCGCGGCCGCTCTTGCCGAGGCTGGATGGGGATGTCGCCGGTGGTGGTCCGACGGTTCTTACCGGTGGGCAGACCGTCCCAGTGCGACTCATCGACGACACGGGCACCGCGGCCGATCGCCCGGGGGTGGGCGGCAAGCAGCGTGCTGCCATGGATGTCAGCAAGGGTGCCATGCAGCATGACCTGGGACTTCGTGGCTCGGACCTCGACCAGCTGACGAGCACGGACTCGCCGGGCCGGCACGGAGTAGAGGTTCCCGTCGAAGGCGACCAGGCAGTCCTTGCCGACGTGCCGCAGCTGCCGCTCGGCCACCAAGTACGGAACCGACGGCAGCGGCTTGAGCGCCGCGTGATCTCTCGCCGCCCGCTCCGCGATGACCTCCCGGTGCGTCTTGTGGATCTGGGCCCGCCGCAGCGGCACCCACGCGGTGAACGCGGCGTCCATCTCCTCGACGGAGGAGAACGACCGGCCGGACAGAACGTGATCGCGGACGATCAGAACTTGCCGCTCGACCCGGCCCTTGCCCTGCGGCCGGTAGGCGGCCAGCACGTCGATGTCGAAGTCGTAGTGGCCGGCGAAGCCGACCGCTTCCGGATGCAGCGGGACCGCCTCACCAGGAGCAACGTGGCGGCGGACGACGGTCTTGGTCCGGTCGTAGACGATCGTCATCGGAGCCCCGCCGAAGTGGGCGAAGGCCCGGCGGTGGCAGTCGAAGAAGGTCTGCAGGTCCTGGCTCGTGGTGAAGCAGCAGAACGGGTCCCGCGAATACGACAACGTCATATGGAAGGAGTAGACCTTCGCGATGCCCATGTGAGCGAGGATCTTGCCCTCATCACCCCAGTCAACCTGGGCCTGGGCCCCCGGAATCACCTCGAACCGGCGGTGCATCCCCGCCAGTTCCTTGGGCGTGATGCCGAGTTCCTCGGCGATTCTGGGCCGGGAGGTCTGGACGTAGAGCTTGACTCGCTGGTAGTTGCCAGTGAAGCCGTACTCCTGGGCCAACCGCTCATGAATGACCGCGGCCTTCATCAGGACCTCGGCCCGAAGCATCGAGTCGATCAATGGCCCGAACTCGTCGATCACCCTCGCCCGCGACCGCCCACTCGGCGACCGCCGCGGAGGCGTCGCCGGACCCGGCGCCGACAGGTACTTACGGACCGTTTTGCGGTCCAGCCCGGTCTCCCTGGCGATCTCCGACAGGCTCATCGCCCCGGACTCCAGCAGGCCCCGAAAGCGCCGGAGCTCCAGCCAACGCTGCGGATCCAAGACCACTGCCAGCCCCCTCCGCCGCCCGAATCGACCAAGCATCAGAGTGCCGAGCAGCATGTCTCACCGCATCAGCAACTGTCCCTTTTCATCCGTACGAGGCTGGGGACGTTCACGTGTACCCCGACA
>NZ_JAPVLS010000225.1:0-2370 GCF_027158125.1 Streptomyces sp. H39-C1 | reverse complement strand
ACCGCGGGCCGTGGCAGGAGCAGGTCGAGCACAGCGGGCGGGTACTGCAGGCGCTCACCTTCGCCCCGACGGGGGCGATCGTGGCGGCCGCCACCACCTCGCTCCCCGAGAGCATCGGCGGAGACCGCAACTGGGACTACCGCTACACCTGGGTACGCGACGCCAGCTTCACCCTCCAAGCCCTGGCCACCGCATCCTGCGACAAGGAGAAGGGCGCCTTCTTCGGTTTCCTCGCCCGCGCCGCAGCCACCCAGCTGCAGCGCGGCGTGGACCTACAGGTCATGTACGGCATCGGCGGCGAACGTGACCTGAGCGAACGGCCCCTGCCCCACTTGACCGGGTGGCGCCACAGCGCCCCGGTACGTACCGGCAACGACGCCTGGCGGCAGCGGCAGCTGGACGTCTACGGCGAACTCCTCGACGCCGCCCACCAGTGCCTGCCCCATGAGATGCCGCTCGACCTGCCGGTCCGGACATTTCTCGTACAGGCGGTGGAGGCAGCGGCCCGCCGGTGGAGCGAACCCGATCAGGGCATCTGGGAGGTGCGCGGACCGAGCCGGCACTTCCTGCACTCCAAGCTCATGTGCTGGGTCGCCTTGGACCGTGCCATCGACATGGCACCGGCCCTGCAAGCAGCCGATCGCGTCCAGGACTGGAAGGCCATCCGGGAGCAGATCCGCACCACGATCGAGGGAGAGGGCTGGAACGATCAGATGGGAGCGTTCTCCCAATCCTTCGGCAGCGAGGAACTGGACGCCTCCGCCCTCGTGCTGGCCCTGGTGGGATTCCTTCCCGGCAACGACCCCCGTGTGCGGTCAACCGTCGAAGCAATCCGATCGCAACTCACGGACGCGCGGGGGCTGGTACATCGCTACCTCAAGGACGACATGCCGACGCAGGAGGGCACTTTCCTGCTGTGCACTTTCTGGCTCGCCCACGCCCTGGCGATCAGCGGTGATGTCTCCGGAGCACGGCAGGTGTTCGAAACAGCTCTGGCCCAAGCCAACGATGTGGGCCTACTCGCTGAGGAAGTCTCCAGCGCCACGGGCGAAGCTCTTGGGAACCACCCGCAGGCCCTCAGCCACATTGGCCTGGTCAACGCCGCCCGCGCCATCCACGAAGCAGAAGGCAGCTCGCCGAGATAGCAGACGGTGCCCTGCTCTTGTGGCTCCCCGACAGGCCGGGGTAAGTCTCCGCCGCTGGTCGGTGGCCGACAAACCACTTCTATGGCCTGCAGGCGATCGGCGCCGCAGTGCGCCCCAGCCAGTGACGCACCCGGTGCCCTTTGCGGGCAGAACGGCGCGAATCGTAAGGAGTCGCTACCGCCGTGCGCCAATGGTTACGACGTACGGTCTTCCCGGACACTGTGTGTAACTGGGAAGGAACCGAGATGGACGCCCCTGACGACGGACAGGACGCCCGCCGCCCACCCCCCAAGCCGCAGCCGCAGCCTCCGGCGGACGGGGCGAGCCCACCGGCAGACAGCACCCCCGGGCAGCCAGCAGCGAAACCCCCGCCCAAAGCTACGCAGCAGCCCGATACCTCCCCCGCCAGTGCCAACCCGGCGGCGAAGCCTGAGCGGCCTGGTCGGTTGCGTGCGTTGTTGGCGGCGGGCCCGCCGCCGGGTCCTGCCCGGCCGGGGTTCTGGCGCAGCCCGTTGCGCGGTCCGTGGCTGACGTCGGTGTTCGGGTTGATTCTGCTCGTGGGGATCTCGGTGATGTTCTTGACCGGGCTGCTGTCTTACGCCGCGTACAACCCGGACTTGTCGCCGGTCAATGACCAGACCCCGGACAAGGGGATTCTGGGGTTCTACTTGTTCTCCTGGCCCACCCACCCCTACTGGCTCTACCGGCTCCTGCAAGGCGTGCACGTCACGCTGGGAGTGGTACTGATCCCGATCCTGCTGGCCAAGCTGTGGTCGGTGATCCCCAAGCTGTTCTCGTGGCCTCCGGTGCGCTCGGTCAGCCACGCGCTGGAGCGCCTGTCACTGCTGCTCCTGGTGGGCGGCGCACTGTTCGAGTTCATCACGGGCATCCTCAACATCCAACTGCACTACATCTTCCCCGGCTCCTTCTACACCCTGCACTTCTACGGAGCATGGGTGTTCATCGGCGCGTTCGTCGTCCACATCGCGTTCCGCATTCCGGCCATGGTCCGCGCCCTGCGCAGCCGTCGGATGCGCACAGAGTTGCGCACCCCCCTGGAGCGGACCGAGCCCGAACCCATGGACGCGACAGGTCTGGTCTCACCGCGGCCGGCCCCGCCGACGATGTCGCGACGCGGCGCGCTGGGGATGGTGGGCCTGGGATCCGCGGCCCTGCTGGTCGTCACGGCCGGGCAGAGCATCGGCGGGCCACTGCGCCGCGTCGC
>NZ_JAPVLS010000224.1:0-2381 GCF_027158125.1 Streptomyces sp. H39-C1 | reverse complement strand
CATCCGGCAGCGGCCAGTACACCGGGGACCTGAAGGTCGTCGCGCTGGCCACCGCGCTGGAGAACCAGGCCGTGGGCGCCTACCAAGCGACCCTGGCCGCAGCCAAGGCGGGCAAACTCGGCACCGTGCCCCCCGCGGTGGCCACGTTCGTCACCACCGCGATGGCCCAGCACGCCGACCACGCCAAAGCCTGGAACGCGGTCCTGACCGGCGCCGGCAAGCCCGCCATCACCAACGTCCCCCTGTCCAACCAGGCAGACGTCACCGCCGCCCTCGGCAAGGCCACCGACGTGGGCGCCGTCGCCAAACTGGCCCTGCAGTTGGAGGACCAGGCCGCACAGACGTACCTGTTCGCGACCTACAACGTCACCAGCCCCGCCGGGATCAGCACCGCCGCCACCATCGCCCCCGTCGAGGCGATGCACGCCGCGATCCTGCACTACGTTCTGGGCCAGTACCCCGTCCCGGACGACTTCCTGCCCGTCGACAAGGCCGCCAGCACCACCCTACTGACGATCTGATCCTGCGTGGTGCGCCCCGGCCCCCTTGACTCTCGGAGTCCGGGGCGCACCACCTCCCCGGTATCGCTATTCCTGTGTCGAGTGCTCCTGTCGAATGGATGGGTCCCATAGATGATGACCAACCGAGTACGACCCCACCGTGGACGCCTGGGCGCCGCGAGCGTCATCTGCGCGCTGCTCGCACTGACGGGCTGCTCCAGTAGCAGCGGATCGTCCTCCTCGACGGCGCCGGCCTCAACTCCCGCGGGAACCACCGCAAGCGGGGCAGGACGCATCGTCATCAAGGACTTCCTGTTCAGCCCAGCCGCGCTGACAGTCGCACCGGGCACGGTGGTCACGGTGCTCAACGAGGACAAGACCCCGCACACCGCCACAGCCACCGACGGCAAGGCGTTCGACACCGGCACGATCGCCGGCGGCAAGTCCGCAACGTTCAAAGCCCCCGCGACAGCGGGGAACTACAGCTACATCTGCAACATCCACCAATACATGAAGGGCACCCTCACCGTCCGCTGAGCCGGGCCGGGCCGGACCAGGGTATGGCCGGCTATCGCCTCAGAACACAAGGAGTCGGAACCATGGCATCTGCCGCAACGTCCGGCAACGCTCTCCGCATCGCTGGCTGGGTATGCCGGGTCGCCGCCGCAGCGGGCCTGGCCATCGACGCCTACATCCACGCCAAGCTCGCCGATCAGTACGACGCAGTCAGCGCCACGATCAGCCAGGGCGCCCTGTTCCGCGTCGAAGCGGGCCTGGCGTCCCTGGCGGCTCTGCTGATCGTCGCCTGGCGCCGGCCGCTGGGTGACGCCTTCGGCTGGCTCGTCGCGGCAGGCGGACTCGCAGCGATCCTGCTGTACCGCTACGTCGACGTCGGGGCCCTCGGCCCGCTCCCCGACATGTACGAACCCATCTGGTCCACCGACAAGAAGCTCAGCGTCGCCGCCCAAATCCTCGCCATCATCACCACCACCGCACTCCTGATGACGCGTCACACCCGGCGAATCAGCACACCGAAGTAGACGGCGAACGGCCACTGGGGCCTGGGGCCTGCTCGTACGGGTCAAGAGTCGCTATCCCGGACCGGTTCCCTACCTTGACGGTTCGTGACGCACTGGCTTCACTGGCGATACAGGCATGTCTGTCGAGGAGGCCCCATGACGCATCTCCCGCACAGCACCGCCCCGTCCACCTCCATCCGCACGCAACCTGCTCGGCTGCCGGTCCTGCGCACCTGCGGTTGCAGCGCCAGTTGCGGGTGCGGCTGCCAGTCCGGCGGCCCGTGCCAGTGCGGCGGCTATCACTAGAACCCCGGCCGCTGCCTGCCAGGCTCCACGGCGGAGGATCAGTTCCTCGCCCTGATCCCGGCCCGACCAGCACTTAAGCGCGGACAGTAGCCGGTGGTCCGGCTCTCTGGGTGAGCCACCAAGGAGCCGGAGCTGCCCGGGTGAGCGGCGACGCACGACCGGCACTGGACTTGGACTACGGAATCCCCTCCACCGTCACCGTATGGTCGTCGACTGCAGTATGGCGCTCTTGGCGGTCGGCGATTTCACCAATTCTCATACTGGCACTAATGGGCGTTTCCGTGGGCGGCGACAGCGCTGCCGCTCAGCAGCACGAAATCAATGCCGGACCTGCGGAGTGGCTTTCGCCGCCAGCCCGTGGTGTGGTGCCCTTCAATGGAGTCTTCCATTAGTCCGGAGCACGTGGACCTCTCCAAACTGCTCCGCCATGCAGGGCGGTTGCAAGTTCCGGGGTCGTGCGGCTGGTCGGGTTGTGACCGGTTGGGGCGCATAGCAGAGCAGGCACGGGCTTCGTGATCATTGTGGTGTCTAAGCCAGATGATCATGAGGTGGCCCG
>NZ_JAPVLS010000223.1:0-2425 GCF_027158125.1 Streptomyces sp. H39-C1 | reverse complement strand
CGGTCTCCGCCGATGCTCTCGGGGAGCGAGGTGGTGGCGGCCGCCACGATCGCCCCCGTCGGGGCGAAGGTGAGCGCCTGCAGTACCCGCCCGCTGTGCTCGACCTGCTCCTGCCACGGCCCGCGGTAAGCCTGGTGCAGCGCTGTCCAGGATCGCCAGCTGTTGGTGGTGTCCGCCAGGCGCCGTCGGATGCGTCGTCGGCTCCACGGTCTGGGCTCGTCGCCCCAGGCTGGGTGGGCGTGCAAGGCCATGTCGAGCCGGTCACCAGCTCGCATCATGATCTCGCAGCGGGCGGTGGACTGCTCGATCGCGAGTTCGATCGGTACAGACAGCATCAGGCTGTGGGAGCCACCGCGCGCGATAAGGCCTCCTTTGACCGGCGACATCAGAGGGTGGACCAGGCCGAATTCCGGCCGCGGCGCGTAACTGACCTCAACCACCACACTGCCCTCGCTGCAGGTGACCTGCCGCAGGAGCGCCCCGGGGGAGGCGCTGCCGAGCGCATGGCCTCGCTCTCTGCGTCCCACGGCGAGCGCATCCACCAGGACGACCGTCCCAGTACGGGTGCGGAATGTCGTCTCGAGCACCAGGGCGCCGTCCCGGTACCGCCGACTGACCTCGGTACTTCCACACGGACGAATGGACCAATGACCCGCATCGGTGTCAAGCAGGCGGGCGAAGACTGCCGGACTGTCGAAACGCGGCAGACACCACCAGTCCACTGACCCGTCCGAGCCCACCAGGGCGGCCGACCGGCAGTCCGACAGAACCGCGTAGTCATTGATCGGACGCTCACTCACCTGCAGCCTCCTGCGGTCGGGGGCCTTGGGAACATGCCAGTTGCCATCGGGATGGTCACTGAATCATGGTACGGACCATATGCAATCAATTCCGATATATAGCCGTAAAATTGCGCTGAGTGAGTCGCGCGTCCGAGCGTCAACTCGCCAGGGTCGGCGCGGGTCGAGCGGCATCGGCAACGATCTGCAAGTGGCCCAACGCTTGGCGGTAGGACCCAGTCCGTGATGCGGCAACTTCGGATGTTGCGCGAGGTCAGGACCTGCCGGCGCATCTGAGGCAGCGACTGCTGCAGAACCAGCGCGGCGCGGTCGTCGCCCACGCCGTCCGTCGTGACACGGACGCCGTCATCTGCCGGCTCCGCTTCCGCCTGGCCGCCCCGACGGAACGGTGAGCCAACGGCTCCGCATCCCGGCACGGGATGCGGAGCCGGCCGGAAACGCACGGGATGCGGGGAAGTCCGTCCCGGATCCGTTCGCACGGTTCGAACCGCCGCAGCGGCTCAGGCGGTCAGCAGGCCGAGGCCGACGAGCACGAAGAGCACTCCAATGCCGATACGCGCATTCGAGCCCGCGGCGGCCAGCGCCACCGGCAGGTGCGGCACCGTGGCCCGGGGAGTGATGGGACCGTGGATGAGGTGAGCGATCAGCATCGTGCATCCGGGCAGTGCCGCGGTTCGGTACCGCGCTGCGGCGAACACCGTGTGCAGGGCGGCCTGGGCGGCGAGCATCGCATCGCCGATCCCGGCCAGGGAGCGCTCCCTACCGGCCAGGATGCAGCCGGGTGCGAGAACCGCGACGAATCCCAGACCGCCAGCCCGGACCGGCGGCGGTGCACCCACTGCGAGGTCGTGCGCGGCGGCCGCCAACGTGGCACACGGCGCGGCGAACATGGCCGCCCGCAGGACCTCGACTGGAGCACGATCGCCCGTCGCGACGCCCGCGACTACGAACGCCTCCAGTGCACTGCAAGATGGTCCGACGAGATTTTACCCGTGCCACCGGAAAGAGATGGGAGTATATCTGTGCTTTCGGCAGTCTTGTAACCGCCGCAGCTGTTTCCGGCAGGGATGATCCGAAGACGCTCCCGCAATCGATGAAGCTCTCACCGGATTCGACTGCGCCGGTGGTATTGGATGCTCGTAGGCACCATCATGCCTTCATCAGTCTCGCTGTACCGGCCGGCATCGTCAGCTGATAGTAGACGCGTTCACCCGTGAGGATGATCCCTTCGCCCGTTTGCGTGGCGGACGGCAATCCAAGCGGCTTGCGGCACCGAAGGTTGGGTGGGAGCGCCTGCGATCGCGCCGGTGCCGTGAGATGTGAGAGATGGGGCGTGATGGGCGTAGAGCGCATCGACACCCGGCTGCTGGAAGAGCTCACCGAGCAGTCACAGGACCTGAACAGCGACGCGCTGCGGATCACCGGCAGTGCGTTGGACGACTTCACCGAGGCCACCGCACCCCGGTCGCGTCGTTGGTGGCAGCGGTCGGGGACGCTCGCCGGTGTGGCGGGGGCAGCGGCAGTGCTGTCCTCCGTGCGGGCCTCGGCCACCACCGCGGACGACATCATGGCGCTGCAGACCGCGGCGTCTCTGGAGAATCTGGCCATCAGCGTCTACCAGACCG
>NZ_JAPVLS010000222.1:0-2459 GCF_027158125.1 Streptomyces sp. H39-C1 | reverse complement strand
CCACCGAACTCGCGACAACCCAACTCAACGCCCGCGCCAAACCCTGGATCTGGGGCAGACCCGCCCCACCCACCCGACACCTACGCCGACGCTACGTCTACTGCCTTTGAGGAATTCAGCACTAGGCATACTGACCGTTCGCCTTCCGGAGCAACAGTGCACTGCGGAGGCAGTTGGCGATTTGGCAGACATCGCTGAACTCCTGGGCCATGAGATCATTATCGCTCAGCGCGACACCGACATCTACCTCCAAGCACGCCGCCGCAACCGGCTCACGCTGGCCGCAGAAATGCAGTGGCAACTGTTGCCTGCCCGCGCCTGCGCCCGCACCGAGTACTCGATCGGCGCACAGCTTGAGCCCGCCTACGCCATCTATGGCGACAACTTCGACTGGACCAGCACCGGCGAAAATCTCACCTTGAGTATCACCAACGGCTGGGGCGAAGGCATCAAGGCATCCCTGCTCACCAACCTGGCCGTCCAGGCGCTCCGCAATGCCCGGCGCGCCGGCCGGGGAATCGCGGACCAGGTTGCCGCGGCCGCGAAGGTGCTGCACGCCGAACACGGCGGCGACGTCCACATCGCCACGCTGATGCTCTCCTTCGACCTCGCTACCGGCCGAGCCGGCGTGATCGAGGCCGGCTCACCGCAGGTGTGGCGGCAGCGCGGCAAGAACGTGGAGCGCCTCTTCTTCGCAGCGCAGCCGCCATTGGGGATAATCGATGAGGGCACCTACGCTCCTCAGGAGTTCCATGTGCTGCCTGGGGACCGCTTGGTCATTGTCAGCGACGGGGTCTATGCCGCACATTCCCCGGGCGGTGAAGCCTATGAGGAGCGAGGACTGGCCCGCGCCATCACAGCGGCCACATTGTTGCCGGCCGCCGACGTCCCCGGCGCAGTGCTGAGAGAACTGACCAGGCACCGTGACGCCGTAGCGGACGACGACGCCCTGGTGCTCTGCCTGGACTGGCGCGGACGCTCCAGCCCCTCGGGGCGCCTCACGCCGCCCGCCATGGAGCCCATCTGAGGGGTTCAGGCCGGAGCCATCAGGTGACCGCGCAGGTGGGCGAGAGTGCGGTTGAGCAAGCGGGAGACCTGCATCTGGCTGACGCCCAGCTCGGTACCGATCTCGGCCTGGGTCATCTCCTGGCCGAAGCGCATGTTCAAGATACGGCGGTCGCGTTCCGGCAGAGCTGCGATCAGGGGCTTGAGGGTGAGGAGATTCTCCACGCCCTCCAGGGCCGGGTCGAGGTCACCGATCCGGTCGGCCAAGGCCCTTTCCTGGCCGCCGTCGTTGGCGATCGAGGGGATGTCGATCGTGCCGGCGGTGTAGCCGCTCGCCGCCACCAGGCCCTCGATCACCTGTGCGGGGGTGAGATCGAGGAACGCGGCGAGTTCCGATGTGGTCGCCTCTCGGCCCAAGCGGTCGGAGAGTTCTTCGCTGGCCTTGGTCAACTCCAAACGCAACTCCTGCAGCCGTCGGGGGACGTGGACCGCCCAACTGGTGTCGCGGAAGAACCTTTTGATCTCCCCTGAGATGTAGGGGACGGCGAAGGTGGCGAACTCCACCTCGCGGGAAAGCTCGAATCGGTCAATGGCTTTGATCAAACCGATCGTGCCGACCTGCATGATGTCCTCGCGCGGCTCGGGACGGTTGCGGAACCGGTTCGCGACGAAGGTGATCAGGGCCATGTTCAGCTCGATGAGGGTGTTCCGCGCGTATTGGAACTCGCGGGTTCCCTCCTCCAGCGACTGTAGGCGGTCGAAGAACAGTCGCGACATCTCGCGGGCATCCGCAGGAGCGACGTTCCCCGCGTCCTCGATCCACGGCAGGCCTGCCGTGCCAGCACTGAGAACCGAGCCGGTGGCCGCTGTTTCCGCAGTGCTTGTCATGACTGCCCCCAAACTTTGAACCAATCAGCAACTGGACGCCGTATACCCGCATTGCCAGACCACACACCCCTGTGGGGGTGCCGAATTGTGGGCGGGCTTCCGGCAGTTCTTCGAGCCAGTATCTTAGTGCGGCTTGCCCTCTTTAAGGCTGGCCGGACACGGGTCGGCGTGTTGCGCGTCCTCACGAGCGAAAGGTGCGCCAAGCGCCTGATCGATGCGTGGACAGAAAACCGCTCGCTCTGATAGCAGTAGAAATTGGGGCGGACCATCCTGCCGGTGACTCCCTCGGGTTGGACATCGGCTGGGCTGGTCTACCTGAGAATGTTGCGGCCTGCCGTCAGACCCGGCTCTGCGCCTGACTTGCTCTCGACGCCCGCTGCCGTGCACAGAAGCCGGAACGAGTGTCGGCGAGAGGCTGGCTCTCCCTGCAAGGTCCAGCAGGTGTCGGGGTACACGTGAACGTCCCCAGCCTCGTACGGATGAAAAGGGACAGTTGCTGATGCGGTGAGACATGCTGCTCGGCACTCTGATGCTTGGTCGATTCGGGCGGCGGAGGGGGCTGGCAG
>NZ_JAPVLS010000221.1:0-2510 GCF_027158125.1 Streptomyces sp. H39-C1 | reverse complement strand
TGCCGTTCGCGTTGTCGCCACCGGCGGCGTTCCCGTTCGCGTCACCACCGCCGGCCGCGCTGCCGCTGCCACCGGCGTCGCCCGCTCCGATGACGGCTCCGGTGGCCGCGAGCGCGGCCGTGACCGGCTGGAAGAAGGTCTCGCCGCCCTGCTGGCAGTCACCGCTGCCGCCCGAGGTCAGCCCCACGGCCGCGTCGCCGGCGAACATCGGGCCTCCGCTGTCACCGGGCTCCGCGCACACGTCGGTCTGGATGAGTCCGTTGACGATGTCGCCGTTGCCGTAGTTGACCGTGGCGTTGAGACCGGTGACGGTGCCGTCCTCGAGACCCGTTCTGCTGCCGGATCGCTGCACCTTCATGCCCACGGCCGCGTCCACGGCCTGGGTGATCTGCTGGGTGCTGCCGTTGTGGAGGTCGACCGCGCTGGACGGCTTCGTGGTCGGGTCGTCGTACGTCACCAGGGCGAAGTCGGTTTTGGGGAACCGGGAGTCCGCGACGGTGCCCAGCGGCTGACTACCTGCCTGATCGGCCGCCCAGGTCTTCGATTCGTTGCCGCAGTGGCCTGCTGTGATGAAGGCGGGCGCTCCCTGCACGGTGACGTTGAATCCCAGTGAGCACTGCGCTCGGCCACCGAAGATGGCGGAGCCGCCGATAGCTCCCGTCGCGGTGTTCGCGCCGCCCGCCTGGCCTCCCGCCCCTCCCGCCGCAGGGGAGCCACCGCCGGCCGCTGGGGGGTTGCCGCCGGCCGAGCCTTGGCGGCGGCCGCCCGCGTCGTAGAGTGTGAACTCGCCCGAAGTCCGTTTGACGCTCACCAGACCGGCCAGCCGGTCCGTGGCCCGTGTCAGGGTGGCCATCTTCGTGCCGGTCACCGTCCGGTCGGCGAGGACCACGATCTGGTTGGTCTTCGGGTCGATGGACCAGGCGGTGCCGGGTATCGAGGCGGTGTCGCTCAAGGTGCGAACGCCGTCGCGCAGTGCGGGCATGGTGTTCCGCACGACCTTGGCGATGGCCCCCTGGGACTGGACCCGCCGGGCGTCGTCGTTGCTCAGTACGTTCACGATCAGGTGGCTGGTGGGGGTGTCCAGGTACCAGCCGGCTGTCTTGCCGCCGAGGTCCGTGTCGAGGGATGCCGCGAGCATCGCGGCCGACTGCGAGGAGAACGTCTCGGGGGGTTGTGGCGTGTTGGTACTCGCGTTGGCGTGGGGAAGCAGGATCGCCACCCCGGCGACAACTGCCGCCACGGCGCCGGTGATGGCGCCGGTCCGCTTGTTCACATGTCGGTGGCTCAACTCAAGGACCTCCAGCTGGATCACGCGGGAAGCACACGGGCGTCCGCCCTGGCGTTTCCTTCAACACCTGTGCACGCTTGCCACCCAGTGGTACGTCGCTGCGTGTGGGTCGGACTCACGGCCACTCAAACTGTGATGAATTCCGGCACATGCCACAGTGAGCACCTACCCTCCGCCGATTCGTTTCGCGCGCGGAAGAGTTGACCGGCGTTCGTGATCGTTTCGCCGGGCCTCCCGGTCCCCGGAGCAGGGCGGGACGCCGCGACGCTTCCGACGGTGTGAGCGGGCGGCAAGCGTCCACGGGAGCCACCGCCGTGGGCCGCGTCGGGGCGGGTTCGTTGTGACCCGGACGGCCGGTTCCATCGGATGGGGGTTCAACTGCCCTCTCCCGGCGGAACGCCCGGTCACGGAGCCGATCGCGGTGGGACCGCCGGGTACGGAGTTGATGCCGCCGTTGTCGGCGGGGGTCAGCCCCAGCCGGGGGAAGCGGTTGAGGAAGTGGTAGCCCACAACCAAGCGCACCGGTGAGTTGTTCGTTGTCCCGTCGAGGTACGGCCGGTCGCCCGCGGTTTTCAGGGCCACCACCAGGGCTCAGGACGCCGGCACACCCGCGGACACGGCGTTCCGTCCGGGAGTTCGCCATTGCGGTGTCGCGGTGAGGCGCCGAAGGCTGGAACGTCGCGGTGGCGCTCCGGGTCATCGCGTCGACTGCGGACGCGCACACTCCTTTACGGCGTGGCGGCGGCCCAGCGGCTGGGCCTGTGCGGGCATGTCCGTTGCCGGGATGTCGGCGATCATTGTCCGGTGGGGCGGGAGGAGAGGGGCGGGCGGAACTGGGGGCCGTAATTCCCCGGGGTACCGGGGATACCGATCTCCATCAATTCGACGGCTGGGGTCTCCAGTCCCCGCATGGCGTGGACGGCCGCGCGCAGGGCGCTGGGGTCGCCGCCATCCCACGCTGTTTCGAGGGTGTCGAGCACGGCGTGGTAAGTGGTGTCGAAGTGGTCGAGGAGTCGCCGGACCAGCACTGACGCGTGGGGCCAGCCGCCGGCTGGGACCGTGGCCATGGGACGGGTGTCGGGGAAGGGCACGGGCGCGCCGGTGAACTGCCTGCTTGCGCCGACCTTGAGCAGCCGCCGTCCGTGGTAGATCTCACCGAAGGCGTAGTAGTGCGCCGGGTGGTCGTCGCCGAAGGACTCATCCGGGGAGGTGATCGTGCCCT
>NZ_JAPVLS010000220.1:0-2525 GCF_027158125.1 Streptomyces sp. H39-C1 | reverse complement strand
CGAGCAGTCCGGCGTGGCAGGCGGCGCCGAAGCCCCGCACCGGCTCGCGGACCACCGTCGCGCCGAGGGAGGCGGCCAGGACGGCGGAGCCGTCGGTCGAGCCGTTGTCGACGACGATCGCCCGCCAGCCGGACGGAATGCGCTCCAGCACCCAGGGCAGGGCACCGGCCTCGTCCAGGCACGGCAGTACGACGTCGACGGGCGGTGTCGGTGGGTTGGTCACGCTCCTCACCCTACGAAGCAGAAACCGACATTCCGGGCTTTGGATCCTTACGAAACACGTACATCGGACTCCTGAGCCCCCACCCGGGAGCCCGCTCCCGGCGCCCGGTGCCAGACTCGAAGCGTGACCACCGAACCCGCACAG
This sequence comes from Streptomyces sp. H39-C1, assembly GCF_027158125.1. Classification (NCBI taxonomy): domain Bacteria; kingdom Bacillati; phylum Actinomycetota; class Actinomycetes; order Kitasatosporales; family Streptomycetaceae; genus Streptomyces; species Streptomyces sp. H39-C1. Next base: position 2,158 of record NZ_JAPVLS010000220.1, on the reverse strand, counting down.
CGCCGCATCCTCGTCGTGGACGACGATCCGACCGTCGCCGAAGTCGTCGCGGGATACCTCCGGCGCGCGGGCTTCGCCGTGGACCGGGCCGCCGACGGACCCCCCGCGGTGGCCCGTGCCGCCGCCGTCCGCCCGGACCTCGTCGTCCTCGATCTGATGCTGCCCGGCCTGGACGGGCTGGAGGTGTGCCGGCGGATACGCGAGCGCGGCCCCGTCCCGGTCGTGATGCTGACCGCCCGCGGCGACCAGGACGACCGGATCCTCGGTCTGGAGGTCGGCGCGGACGACTACGTCACGAAGCCGTTCAGCCCGCGCGAGCTGGTACTGCGCGTGGAGTCCGTACTGCGCCGCGCCGGGACACCGCCGCCCGCCGGCCCCTGGCTGCGGTCGGGGCCGCTCGCCCTGGACCCGGCCGCCCGGCGCGCCACCCACGGCGGCACGGAACTCGCCCTGACCATCCGTGAGTTCGACCTGCTCGCGTTCTTCCTCCGGCACCCCGGGCGGGTACTGGGACGCGAGGAGCTGATGCGGCGGGTGTGGGGCTGGGAGTTCGGCGATCTGTCGACCGTCACCGTGCACGTACGGCGGCTGCGCGAGAAGGTCGAGGCCGATCCGGCCCGGCCGCTGCTGATCAGCACGGTCTGGGGCGTCGGCTACCGCTTCGACCCGCCACCCGGCACTCCCCCTGCGGATCCCGTGCCCGCAGTGGCGGAATCGGCAGCACCCGAGGCAGCACCTGAGGCAGCACAGGAAACGGTGAATCCCGATGCATGACGTCCTGCTGATCGCGGCCTACGCGGCGCTCGGCGCCGCGGCCGCCGGGCTCCTCGGCGCGCTGGCACTGCGGCTGCTGCGGAACCGGTCGGTGGCGCTGTCGCTCGCGGTGGTCGCCGCCGTCACGGTGGCGGCGATGCTCGCCGGCACGCTCTCGGTCGCCTGGGCGATGTTCCTGTCCTCGCACGACCTCGGCGTGGTCATAACGGTCTGCGCGATGGCCGCCGTCGTCTCGCTGGGCGTGAGCCTGCTGCTCGGCCGCAGGGTCGTCGCGGGCAGCCGCGCGCTGGCGACCGCCACCCGCGACTTCGGCGACAGCGACATCTTCGCCGCGCCCGCCGGGGCGCCGACCGCCGAACTCGCCGACCTGGGCCGCGAACTGGCCGCCACCAGCGCGAAGCTCGCCGCGTCACGGGAGCGCGAACGCGCGCTGGAGGCGTCCCGCCGGGAGCTGGTGGCCTGGATCTCGCACGATCTGCGCACCCCGCTCGCCGGGCTGCGCGCCATGGCCGAGGCGCTGGAGGACGGCATAGCGGAGGACCCCGCGCGCTACCACGCGCAGATCAGGACCGAGGTGGAACGCCTCAGCGGCATGGTCGGCGATCTCTTCGAACTCTCCCGCATCCAGGCGGGAGTGCTCGCCCTGGCGCCGTCCCGGATGTCCGTCTACGACCTGGTGGGCGACGCCATCGCCGGCGCCAATCCGCTGGCCCGCGAGCACGGGGTCCGGCTGATCGGCGACGGCGTCGAGTCCGTGCCGGTGGAGGTCGACGGCCGCGAGATGACGCGGGTGCTCGCGAACCTCCTCGCCAACGCCATCCACCGCACCCCGGCCGACGGAACCGTCGCCGTCTCCGCGCACCGCGAGGCCGACTCCGTGGTCCTGTCGGTCACCGACGGCTGCGGCGGCATCCCCGCCGACGATCTCCCCCGGGTCTTCGACACCGGCTGGCGCGGCACCGGAGCCAGGACGCCTCCCGCGGGGGCCGGACTCGGCCTCGCGATCGTCCGCGGCATCGTCGAGGCCCACGCCGGCCACGCGGCCGTGCGCAACGTACCGGGCGGCTGCCGCTTCGAGGTCGTCCTGCCGGCCGCCTCGGGCTGACGTCAGGCCGGGGCGGGCGCTGCGGCCCCGCGCAGGGCGGCCCGGGCGAAGTCCCGCATGCCGTCGGTGAAGCCGACGGCCGGCGCCCAGCCGAGTTCGGTGCGGATGCGCGCGGACGAGGCCGTGATGTGCCGGACGTCGCCGAGCCGGTACTCGCCCGTCGTGACGGGGGCGGGCCCGCCGGTGGCCGTGGCGAGGGCGGCGGCCATGTCGCCCACGGAGTGGACGGTGCCGCTGCCGACGTTGTACGTCCGCAGCCCGCCGGAGGGTCCGCCGGTG
>NZ_JAPVLS010000021.1:0-120250 GCF_027158125.1 Streptomyces sp. H39-C1 | reverse complement strand
CTGCTGCTCGGCGTGCACGGCGACGACGGCCGTCAGCGGATCGGCGTCCTGCGGCAGGTGGTGCCGGTCGGCCGCGAAGAGCACCGGCTGGTCGTCGGCCGCGCCCTCCCGGGCGTCCTCGGGGACCGGCAGATCCTTCAGCCGCGCCCACGCGGCGCCGAGCGAGCGCGGCTGTCCGTGCCGGCCGTCCCGGCCGAGCAGCAGCGTTTCGACGAGTTTCAGATCGTGGCAGCGGGCCGGCCGTACCGGCAGCCGGTCGAGCAGCCGGGGGTACAGGTCCTCGGTCGCCGCCCACACCCAGCGCGGCCCGCCGGACGCCTCGCGGGCGGCGATGGCCGCGGCGAGATCGGCCACCCGCTCGGCGGACCCGGTCGGGACGCCCTCCTCGTCCAGCGCCAGCAGCCGCCCGCCGTGCCCCACGGGGTCGGGTGCGACGGCGACGCGTGGCGCGGAGGGCAGAGGAGTGCTCACGGGTCGAGCGTAGAGCGGGGCACTGACAACGGGCCGTGTGCAAGGCGGCCGGTCAGCGGTCCAGGAGCGTGTCGCGGTGCTGGGCGCGGTACTCGTCGAGCAGCGCCATCCGGTCCGCCGTGGTGAAGGGCCGGTACGCCGCGCCGCAGGGGCCCGCGTCCGGCGGGGACCACCAGACCGGATCCGCGCACGAGAAGCCGGTGCGGCGCAGGCCGACCCGGTGGACCTTGTTGGTGGCGGTGACCGGCATCCGCGCGGTCACGCGCACGAAGCGCGGCGGCATCTTCGTGCCCAGATCCGGCTGGGCGGCGAGGAAGGCGGCGAACGCGGCCGGGTCGAAGGCGGCGCCGTCGTGCAGGGCGAGGGTCGCCATGACCTGGTCGCCCGCCACCGGGTCAGGGACGGCGTAGACGGCGGCCGAGGCTGCGTCCGGGAAGCGGGCCAGGATGTTCTCGATGACCGCGGCGGCCAGGTTCTCGCTGTCGACGCGCAGCCGGTCGTCGCTGCGCCCGGCGAAGTGGAAGAAGCCCTCGGCGTCACGGAAGAACAGATCGCCGGTCCAGTACCAGTCGCCGCGCAGCCGGTCGGCGACGGCCTGCTCGTTCTTCCAGTAGCCCTCGAACGTGCTCCGGCCGCGGTTGACCAGCTCGCCGATCGCCTCGTCGCCGTTGAGCAGCCGGCCGTCGGCGTCGAAACGCGCGGGCGGGCGTTCCCGGCCGGTGCCGGGGTCCACGACGGCGAGATCCGCACCCGGGGCGGCGCGGCCGATGGCGCCGGGTGGTGTGCCGGGGGAGCGCTGGATGGCGGCGCCGCCCTCGGAGGAGCCGTACCCCTCGATGAGCGGGGCGCCGAAGCGGGCGGCGAAGCGGGTGGCGTCGACGGCCCCGGCCTCGGTGCCGAAGCCGTGCCGCAGTGGGTGGTCGCGGTCGTCGGGGCGTTCGGGGGTCGCGAGCAGGAACTGCACGGCGCGGCCGACGTAGGTGAAGTACGTGGCCCCGTAGGCCCGTATGTCGGGCAGGAACCCCGAGGCGGAGAACTTCCGGGTCAGGGCGACTGCGGCCCCGCCGGTCAGTGCCGGGGCCCAGTTGGCCATGACGGCGTTGCCGTGGAACAGCGGCATGCAGATGTAGTGGACGTCCTCGGGCACCACGCCCAGGAAGTCGACCAGTGCCTGCCCGGCGTGGGCGAGGCGGCCCTGGGAGCAGATCACCGCTTTGGGGGTGCCGGTCGAGCCGGAGGTGAAGTACAGCAGCATCCGGGTCCCGGGCGTGACCTCCGGCGCGGGTTCCGGCTCGGCGCCCGCGTACGGGGCGAGCAGCGCGTCGTACGCGGGGTCGTCGACGACGAGGACGCGGTCGCGGGCGAGCGACGGTCCCAGGTCGAGGCCGTCGAGCAGCGGGAGGTGGGCGCGTTCGGTGACCAGCAGGGCGCATTCGGTGTGGGCGATGTCGCGGGCCAGTTCCGGGCCGCGCCGGGTCGGGTTGACGCCGACCACGGTGGCTCCGGCGAGTGCGGCCGCGCCCAGCCACAGGGGGTACTCGGGGACGTTGTCCAGCAGGACGCCGACATGCGGCTGCGCTCCGGGCGGCAGCAGATCGCGCAGCAGCGCGGCGCGGGCCGCCGACGCGGCGGCGGTCTCGTGGTGGGTGAGGACCAGATCGCGGTACTTCAGGCCCGGCCGGTGGTCCTTCCACCGCGCGCGCACCAGCTCCGCGACCGTGGTGCCGGCCGCGGAGCCGGTGTCCGGGGTGTGAGCGGCCCCCGCCGTGTGCGTGCTCCCCATCGCCGCCTCCCGTCCGTTGGACAGCAAGCGGCACCATAACTGACTAGTCGTCAGATGTGGAGGGGGCGATCGACGGCGGGGGCCGGTGCGAGCGGTCGGGGTGCTGCGTCAGGAACCCTGCTGAGCCTGCTCGACGGACTTGCGGACCTCGTCCATGTCCAGCGCGCGCGCCTGGCCGATCACATCGTCCAGGGCCGCGGCCGGCAGCGCGCCGGGCTGGGCGAAGACGGCGACGCGGTCGCGGACGATCATCAGCGTCGGGATCGACTGGATGTCGAACGAGGCGGCCAGCTCCGGCTGCGCCTCGGTGTCCACCTTCGCGAAGACCAGGTCCGGATTCGCCTCGGCGGCCTTCTCGTAGACCGGGGCGAACATCCGGCACGGGCCGCACCAAGCGGCCCAGAAGTCGATCAGGACGAAATCGTTCTTGGTCACGACCTCGTCGAAGTTGTCCTTGGTCAGCTCGACAGTGCTCATGGTGCGCATAACGGGGTGTGCCGATCGGATATTCCGGCGACTTCACTCATCCGGGTGATGGGGTGACCGGGTGCAGTGGCGATCAGTGGGTGGGTCTCGTTGGTCCTGTCATGGGAACGACGGAATGGGCCCGGGACAGCGGCGGTGCGAACGACGGAGCCGCCTGGCGCGTCACCCGGGGTGGAACGATTCCGCACGGCTCGGACGTCCCGGTGTACGCCGCCCTGGCCGACCAGTGGCGGTCGGCCGGGCGGATGGTACCGGGGCAGATCGACGCGGAGTGGGCCGAGCTGGTCGGACGGATCCCGCGGTTGACGGGGGTGTGACGACCGGAAGCGGGATGTGACGGCCGCAGTCGGGATACGGCGGGAGAGCGGCCACGAACGGCCCTGCCGCGGTCCGGGACGCCTCAGCCCTCGTCGAAGACCAGGTCCTCGGGCGGACGGTTCATCCGCACCGTCTGGCCCGAGACCTCCACCACCGTCTCGAAGCCGGTGTACTGGCCGCGGGACACGATCAGCACGCGGTCGCCCCGCTGGTCCAGGAAGGCGGCGAACCCGGCCAGCGACGGGTCTCCCGCGCCCAGCGCCAGGTAGTCCGCCAGCCGACGGAACAGCTTCGGCATGATCACGGCCTCCGAGGTGATCGACTCCAGGCCGTCGATCCGCGCCCCTGACTGGGTGACGTCCAGCGACCACAGCCCGACGCCCTTGGACCGGGCCGCGTCCACCGCCGCGGTCAGCGCCTGGCGCAGATCCACGTACAGATTCCGGTAGTACGTCGGATAGGCCAGGCCCTCCGCGAACTGGTGGAAGTTGGCCGTCTCCTCCAGCAGCGCCGCCTCCACCCGGATCCGTTCCCCGCTGGTGCCCGGCGCCGCGCCCTTGCCGACCAGGGCCACGCACCGCCCGTACAGATCGGCGCCGCGGCTGAGGAGGTAGCCGGGCAGCTGCGCCGGCTCCGCCGCGCTCACGGTGCCGTGCCCGTCGCGGGTGACCCCGGTGAAGCCCAGCCAGGACAGCAGCTCCCCGGCGGCCTGGTCGGCGTACGGCGCCGGCTGGTGCAGTTCATGGCCGTGCGCCGGTATGTAGTGCGTCTCCAGGGCGTCGATCGCGTCCAGCCGCAGCTGCGCGCCGCCCGTCGCGTTGCGCTGCACCCGGTGCTTGCCCTCCACCAGGTCCCAGTGCGCCGGATCGGTGGGGTAGAAGCGGATGGAGTCCCCGTCGGGACGGGCTCCGGTGATCCGGTACGTGCCCTCGATGACGAGCATGGGCATGGCGACGCCTCCTCAGCGTGTCCACGTATCCGCCCGGTCGGCGCGGCCGGCTGTCCGCCGCGGGCCGCCCGCGGATCCTCGGTGGATGTCCCGCGCGGTTCCCTTCCCTCCAGCGTGACGCAGAAATCCCGGCGGCACCGGGGACCGGCCGGTAACGGCGGGCTGAATTCTTCTCATCAACCCACAGCGTGGACGCCCCCTTGAGCTGGATTCGAGGGCCGGTACACATCCTCGGACGCATCGCCCGGAGTGACCCGAAAGGAACCTGCTGTGAACGTACGCGCGACGTTCCACAAGCCGGGACGGCGGCCATGGTGACGGTCCTGCGGCGCGCCGGTGCCGGGGAAGGCGCCCTGGCGGTCCCGCAACTGCGCCATTCGTCCTGGGAGCTGGCGGCCCGCTTCGACCGGGAGCTGGGGGACCCGGGCGACCCTGCCACCGTCTTCTCCTACCAGGAAGCCGTCCGGCTGGACGACGCCGAGGAGTTCCCCGACGAGGCGTGCGCCGCCCTCGACGCCTGGGGCCTCGCCGACTACTACGTGCCCGCCGACTACGGCGGGGTGCTCACCGGCTTCGAGGACCTGCAGCAGCTCATCCGGATGCTGGCCCGGCGCGATCTGACGGTCGCCGTCGGACACGGCAAGACCTTCCTCGGCTCGGTGTCGGTGTGGGTCTCAGGCGACCACGCGGCGGCGGTCCGGCTCGGTGCGCTGGTCAAGGCGGGTGCCCGCGTCTCGCTCGGCCTGACGGAGCGCACCCACGGCAGCGACATCATGGCGGGCGAGCTCACCGCGGAACCGGTCGGCCCCGGCTACCGCGTCAACGGCGAGAAGTGGCTGATCAACAACGCCACCCGCGGCCGGCTGCTCAGCCTGCTCGCCCGAACGTCGCCCGTCGGCGGCCCGCGCGGCTTCACCCTGCTCCTCCTCGACAAGGAGGAACTGCCCGAGGAGACCTACCGCTGCCTGCCCAAGGTGCCCACCCACGGCATCCGCGGGGCGGACATCAGCGGCGTCGTCATCCAGGACGCGGTGGTGGGCCCGGAGGCGGTGGTCGGCGGGGCCGGCGGCGGTGCGGAGCTGCTCCTCAAGTCGCTCCAGCTCACCCGGACGCTCTGCCCGTCGCTGTCGCTCGGCGCGGCCGACCACGCGCTGCGGCTGGCCATGGAGTTCGCCAGTGAGCGGGTGCTCTACGGCCGACGGCTGACCGAACTCCCCCTCACCCGGCGCACCCTGGCCGAGGCTTACGCCGACCTGCTGGTCTGCGAGGCGCTGAGCACGGTGGCGACCCGCAGCATCCACGCGCTGCCGAGCGAGCTGAGCGTCACCTCCGCCGTCGCCAAGTACCTCGTGCCGACCATCATCGACGGACAGGTCGCCTCGCTGGGATCCCTGCTGGGCGCACGGTCGTTCCTGTCGGGCGAGTTCGCCCACGGCAGCTTCCAGAAGGTGGCCCGCGACCACCGCATCGTCGGCATCTTCGACGGCAACACCCTCGTCAACCAGTACTCGTTGGTGGCGCAGTTCCGTTCGCTGGCCCGCAACTACCTCGGGCCGCTGGACCACCGCCCGCGGTTGGGCACCCTGTTCAACCTGAGCCGGCCGCTGCCGCCGTTCGACCCCGAGCGGCTCACCCTGCTCTCCCGCTACGGCAGCAGCGTCCTGGGCACCCTGCCCGCCTCCGTGACCCGGCTGGCGGACGCGGCGCTGCTCGACCCCGCGCTCGGCGGCGCCGCCCGGTGCGCCGCGGAACTGCGGGTGGCGGCCGACGCGCTGCACCGCAGGATCGCCCGCCGGATGGAAACGGTGGCGGCCGCGTCACCCGAGAGCTTTACCGACGCACGCAAGTACGGGCTCTGCTTCGCCGGGGCCGCCTGCCTGGGACTGTGGCTGCACAGCCACCGTGAGGCGGAGGCGGGCGGGACCGGCGGGCTCTGGCAGGACGGTCTGTGGCTCGAAGCCGTACTGAACCGGCTGCTGGCCCGCCTGGAGGCGCGCCCGGCCGCGGGCGCCGCGGAGGACCCGCTGTTCGAGCGGCTCTACACACAGCTGACCCAGCAGTACCAGGACGGCAGTCTCTTCTCGTTGCTGCCCTGCCCGATAGCCGAGGGACCGCCATCATGCTGAAGGACAACAGCTCCCGCCCGCAGCCGGGCCCCGTCCCGGACGCCGGACCGGCGCAGCCGGCCGGGCTCCGGTCGGTGGACCCGGCGGAAGTCGCCATCCAGGCCAGGGTCGCCGAACTGGAGCAACTGCTCGGCGACCCCCGCGACCCGGACAACCCCTTCGGGCACGACGCGTTGCTCGCCGCCGACGACCGCAGCGAACTCCTCCCCTCCGCGGAGGACGCGCTCACCGGCTTCGGCCTCAACCACGAGTTCGTGCCGGTGGAACTCGGCGGGCGGCTCGCCCGGGTGGACACCCTCGCCCGGGTGCTGCGACCGGTCTTCCGCCGGGACGCCTCACTCGCGCTGGGCTACGGAGTGACGTCCTTCCTCGCCGCGGTCGCGGTGTGGGCGGCCGGTACGCCCGAGCAGCGCCGCTGGACCGCCGACCTGCTGATGGGCGGCGGCCGGCTGGCCATCGCCTACCACGAGCTGGCACACGGCAACGACTTCGTCCGCAACGAGTTCACCGCGCTCCCCGACGGCACCGGCTTCCGGCTGGACGGCCGCAAGGAAGTGATCAACAACGCCGGGCGCGCCGAGGCCCTCGTCCTGTTCAGCCGCACCGCGAAGGAGGCCGGCGCCCGCAGCCACTCCGTGCTGCTCGTCGACAAGAGCGTGCTCCCCGCCGACCGGTTCGAGCATCTGCCGCGCTACCGCACGGTCGGGGTGAAGGGCTGCGAGATCGGCGGCTTCCACTTCCGTGACTGCCCGCTGCCCGGCGACGCGCTCGTCGGCGGGCTCGGCGAAGGCGTGGAGATCGCCCTGCGGTCCTTCCAGATCACCCGCAGCGCCATTCCCGCGATGGTGCTGGCGGGCGCCGACACGGCGCTGCGCACCGTGGTCGGCTTCGCCGTCGACCGGCAGCTGTACGGCCGTTCGGTACTGGAGATCCCGCACGCCCGGTCCACCGTGGCGGGCGCCTTCACCGACCTGCTGATCTGCGACTCCCTCGCGCTGGCCGCCACCCGGGCGGTCCATCTGCTGCCCGGCCAGACCAGCGTGTACGCGGCGGTGGTGAAGTACCTGGTGCCCAAGTTCCTGCAGGACGCCACCTACGACCTCTCGATCGTGCTGGGCGCCAACTTCTATGTACGCAACGGCGAGTACGGCATCTTCCAGAAGCACGTACGCGACCTGCCGATGACCAGCCTCGGACACGCCGGGACCGCCGCCTGCCAGGCCACGATCATTCCCCAACTGCCGCGGCTGGCCCGCAAGTCGTGGTTCGCCGGCGAACCCGCCCCCGCCTCGCTCTTCCGCAGCTGGGAGGGTCTGCCGCCGCTCGACACGAGCCGGCTGTCGCTCGCGGCGGACGGTGACGCGCTCGCCGCCTCCCTGGTGACCGGGTACGACTGGCTGCGGGCCACCGGCAGCGGGGGGACCGACGCGGCCGCACTGATCGAACTCGTCCGCTCGCTCGTCGAGGAACTGCGCGAACTGCAGGGCGAGTGCACGGAGATGCCGCCCGAGGACCGCACCGTACTGGCCAGCCCGCACGCCTACGCGCTCGCCGACCGGTACGCCCTGGTGCTCGCGGGATCCGCCGTCCTCAACGTATGGCGCGAACAACTGGGGGGCGGCTCGCCGTTCCTGGCCGACCCGGCCTGGCCGACGGCCGCGCTCGCCCGGATCGCCCGGCGGCTGGGGCTGCCCGTCCCGGAACGCACCCGGGACGAGGTGGACTGGCTGCTCGGCGAGGTCCTCGACCGCTACCACGGCGAACGCAGCTACGACCTCTACGACAGCCCCCTGGCCGGTTGAGCGGCACCGAGACACAAGAGGAGTCGGACATGGTGGTTCCCGGCAGCGCTGTCCAGGAGCGGGAGTTTCGCGGGTGGCTCCTGGAGAAGCTCGGCCAGTACCTGCGGCGCCCCCCGGCGGACATCGACATCAGCGTGCCCTTCGCGGAGTACGGCATCGACTCGGTGGCCGCGCTGAGCATCTTCGGTGACATCGAGGACGGATTCGGGCTCTACCTGGAGCCGACGGTGGCCTGGGACCACCCCACGGTGCAGTCCCTCGCCCGCTATCTGGCCTCCGAGTCCGCCCGCAGCGCCACCGGCCCGCTGACGCAGGCCCCTTACGGCGAACCGATCGGCGGGAACCAGGCGGGCGGCGACCCGAGCGACCCCCGCGACACCCCCGGGACGGCGGGCTGGACGCGGAACACCCCGGGAGGTGGACCGCGGTGAACCCGATCGCCGTTCTCGGCCTGGACTGCCGCTTCCCAGGGGCCCCCGACCCGGGGGCGTACTGGGACCTGCTCGCCGCCGGAGCCGACGGGGTCGGGCCGAGACCCGCCTCCCGCCGGGTCGGGGACACCCGGCGGGCGAGTGTGCCCGCGGCCCGGCCCGACGGCGGATTCATCGACGACGCCGACGCGTTCGACCACGCCTTCTTCGGCATCGGCCGCGCCGAGGCCGCCGCCATGGACCCGCAGCAGCGACTGCTGCTGCAGACCGCCTGGCGCGCCCTGGAGGACGCCGGCATCAACCCCAGGGACCTGGCCGGCAGCGGCACCGGGATCTACGTGGGCGCCATGGCCGACGACTGGTCCCGGCTGCGGCTGGCCGACGACGCGGCGATCACCCCGCGCACCGGCACGGGCGCCGGCCGGGCGATCCTCGCCAACCGGCTCTCGTACCAGCTGGATCTGCGCGGTCCGAGCCTCACCGTCGACTCCGCCTGCTCGTCCGCGCTGATCGCCGTGCACCTCGCGATGGGCGCGCTGCTGTCCGGCGAATGCGACATCGCCCTGGCCTGCGGGGTCAACCTGGTGATGTCCGACGTCCTGGACGAGATCTACGGCCAGTCCGGGCTCGCCGCCCCGGACGGCCGCTGCAAACCCTTCGGCGCGCAGGCCAACGGCATCGGCCGGGCCGAGGGCGTCGGCGCCGTCGTCCTGCAGCGACTGGAGGGCGCCCGCGACGAGGGCCGTCCGGTCCGCGCGCTGCTGCTGGGCAGCGCCGTCAACCAGGACGGCCGCAGCAACGGCATCATGGCCCCGTCCCGGCGCGCCCAGCGCGAGGTCATCCAGGCCGCCTGCAAGCGGGCCGGGGTCGAGCCGCAGCGGATCGGCTGGGTCGAGGCGCACGGCACCGGCACCCCGGTCGGCGACCTCATCGAGGCCCGCGCGCTCGGCGACGTGTACGGCGGGCTGCGGCCGGAGCCGTGCGCGATCAGCTCGGTGAAGGGCAACATCGGCCACGCCGAGGGCGCGGCGGGTATCGCGGGCCTGATCAAGGCCGTGCTGGCGCTGGAGCACCGGCTGGTCCCGCCGGTCAGGACCGTGGGCGGCGAGCACCCGGGACTCGACCTGGCGGCGCACGGCCTGCGGCTGCTGACCGAACCGCTGCCGCTGCCCGAGGGCGAGATGCTCGCCGCCGTCTCCAGCTTCGGCATGGGCGGCAGCAACGCCCATGTGGTGCTCTCCTCCGCGCCCCGGCAGACCGCCCCCATCGCCGCCCCGCAGACCAACAACGGTGAGAGCGGTGAGAGCCCGGGGGTGTTCACGCTGACCGCGCCCACGGCCGAGGCGCTGCGCCGCAATCTCGTCGTCCAGGCCCGCTCGCTCGCGGCCCGCGCCCAGGAGCCGGTCACTCCGCTGTGCTGGACCAGCAACCTGACCCGCACCGGCATGGCGTACCGGATCGCGATCCCCGCCGAGGACACCGCCGGGCTCGCCGCCGCCCTGGACGCCGCCGCGGAGGCGGGCGAGGGCGTGCCGGAGCCGCCGGAACCCCCGGTGGTGGCGTTCCTCTTCACCGGCCAGGGCGCCCAGTACCCCGGGATGACGAGCCGGCTGTACCGCGAGTCGCCGCTCTACCGGCACTACCTCGACGAGGCGTCCCGGGCCCTGGAACCGCACCTCGGCGGTTCGATCACCGAGCTGCTGCTCGGCCGTGACGAGCGGGTGCACCGCACCGGCTGGACCCAGCCCGCCGTCTTCGCCGTGCAGTACGCGCTGGCCGGCTACCTGGAGGAGCTGGGCGTGCGGCCCGGCGCCGTACTCGGGCACAGCATCGGCGAGTTCGCGGCGGCCGTCACCGCGGGCGCGCTCGGTCTGGAGGACGCCGCGGCGCTCGTCGCGGCCCGCGGCACCGCCATGGAGGCGCTGCCCGAGGGCGGCGGGATGCTCGCCGTGCGGGCGCACCCCGACGACCTGCGCGAAGTCCTCGCGGGCGAACCGCTGGTGGGTCTGGGCGCCGCCAACGGCGCTGCCGCGTCCGTGCTGTCCGGCGATCTGGCGGGCCTCGCCAGGATCCGCGAACAGCTCGCCGCGCGCGGCGTCGGCTGCACCCCGCTCAAGGTCTCGCACGCCTTCCACTCGGTCCTGATGGAGCCGGTGCTGCCCGGCTTCCGCACGACGGCTGATGGGATCACCGCGGGCGAGCCGCGCATTCCGTTCTTCTCCACCGTCCGCGGCGGCCTGCTCGCCGGACGCCCGCTCGACGCCGACTACTGGTGCGAACACATCACCGGCAGCGTCCGGTTCGCCGACGCCGCCGCCGCGCTGCTCGGCTCCGACGTCACGCATCTCGTCGAACTCGGCCCCAAACCCGTCCTGCTGCCCCTTGCCCGGCGGCTGCCCGGAGGCAGCGGGCTGCCCGGGATCTCGGTCGTCCGTGACGCCCACAGCGGCGCGCTGACCGCGGCCGAGGCGGCGGCCGCGCTCTACACGGCCGGGGTCGACATCCGCTGGGAGCTTCTCTACCGCCCCGAGGACAAGGTGCACGCCCAGCTGGCGCCGCAGAGCTTCGATACCTCGGCCCGGTTCTGGTACGAGCCACCCCGACCCGCGGCGGCGCCGGCCGGCGAACCGGGGAGCCCGGTCCTGTCGCTGGTGCGCGCGGACTCCGGCCCGCGGGCACCCGAGCACGACGGCGGCGGGCTCGCCGAGGCGGTGCGCGAGACGGTCGCCGGGATCACCGGCGCCGAGGAGGGCACCCTGCGCGACGACGACCGGTTCTACGACGACCTGGGCTTCGACTCGGTGATGTTCATGGAGCTCAAGTACCGGCTGGAGGAGGCGGTACCGGCGCTGGGCGAGCTGTCGATCCCGGAGATGATGTCGAGCCTGGTCTCGGTGACGACCCTCATCGGCTACCTGCGTGAGCAGCTCGCCAGGGTCCCCGCCTGATGACCCGGCGCCCGCCCTCGGAGCCCGGCATGCACCTGCTCGCGGCTGCCACCGCGCTGCCCGGCCCGGCGATCGGCAACGAGGTGCTGGCCGGGCGGCTCGGGCTCTCCGCCGAGTGGGTGGAGATGTTCATCGGCACCCGGACCCGGCACTTCGCCGTGGACCTCGCGGGCGGCGTCGGCTGCCTGCTGGCCGACCTGTGCGAACAGGCCGCCGTCCGCAGCCTGGAGCGGGCCGGGCTGACCGTGCGCGACCTCTCCTTCGTGGTGCTGGCCACGGCGACCCCGGACTCCCTGATGCCCACCACGGCCGCCGTCGTCGCCGACCGGCTGGGCGCCGCCGGCATCCCGGCCTACCAGCTGCAGTCGGGCTGCTCCGGCGCCGTCCAGGCGTTCACCCTCGCCGAGGCGCTGCTCGCCCAGCAGCCCGCCGGGCCCGGCGGGCCGTACGGACTGGTCCTCGGCGGGGACGTCTGCGCCAAACACCTGGACCTGGAGCAGGACTTCCGCCGGATGCCGCCCGCCCAGCTCGTCAACTACGTGATCTTCGGCGACGGCGCGGGCGCCGCCGTGGTGAGCGCCGCCCCGGCCCCCGGCAGCGCCGCCTTCCACGGGCTCGGGAACCGGCTGGCCCTGCCGGGCCAGCCACCGGGCCAGCACGTCGAGTGGTACGGCGCCGCCGACCGCGACAGCGCGCTGCCGCCGGTCTCCGAGGACTACAAGGCCGTCGAGTTCCTGGTCCCGGAACTGGCCCAACAGGTCTGCGCCGACCTGCTGGACACCCTCGGCTGGTCGGCGCCCGACCTGGGCTACCTGCTGCCACCGCAGCTCGGCGGTCTGATGACCCGGCGCATCACCGCCGCGCTGCGCGCCGGGCTCGGGGTGGAGAAGGCGGTCGAGATCTCCTGCGTGGCCGACACCGGAAACACCGGTAACGCCCTCGTGCTGAGCCAGCTGGAACAGCTGCTGCCCCTGCTGACCCCAGGAGCGCGGGCGCTGTGCGCCTGCGTCGAGTCCAGTCGGTGGATCTCGGCCGGTTTCGCCCTGGAGGCGTCATGAGGACCGTGCAGGACAACGGAATGAAGGAGGAGGCACAGTGACAGGAGTCGAGGACATGATCACCCTGCTCAACCAGGAACTGGGCCTGTTCCTGCGCCCGGAGGACGCCGGGTCGCCCCTGGACGCGCTCCCGGGCTGGGACTCGCTACTGCTGTTCCGGCTCGTCGCGGTACTGGAGGAGGAGGCCGGGCGGCCGCTGCCGGTCGCCGAGGTCGTCACGGCGGGCACCCTCGCCGAGATCCACGCGCTGGCGGTGGGGCTGTGACGCCCCAGGCCGCGTCGGGTCAGGCCGGGACAGGCCGGACCACGGCACGTCAGGACACCGCGCGGTCCGACCGGGCCCGCCGCCACACCCGGTACTTCCTGCGGTGGGCCCGTGCCGCGGCCCCCGTGCACCTGGGCGCCGACATCGACATGACCGGCGTCCAGGCACACCGGGCCGCGGCCCGTGCCGAGGGCCGCAGGTACTCCGTGGTGAGCTATCTGCTGTACGCCGCCGGCCGGGTACTGGCCGACCACCCGGAGGCCAACGCGACGACGGCCGGCGGTATCGTGCCGCGCACCCTGCGCTACGAACGGGTGCACGCGAAGCTGGCCATCGACAGCGGAACCGCCGACGAGGGCCGGCGCGCGGTGCGCGTGGCGGTGCTGCCCGACGTGGACCGGCTGGACCTGGCCGGAATCCAGCAACTCGTCGACCGCTACCGGAACGGAGCCGCCGAGGACCTGCCGGGAGCGGAGGGGGTGCGCCGGCTCGGCCGGCTGCCCCCGCCGCTCGGGCACCTCGCCTTCCGGACGGCCGTGAGCAGCGGGGCCCGCCGGGCCGAACTGCTCGGGACCGTGGCGGTCAGCTCTCTCGGCCACCGCAGGGTGGACACCTTCCACTCCTACGGTGGTACCGCGGTCACCCTGACCGCGGGCCGGATCGCCGAGGTTCCGGTGGCCCGTGCGACGCGAGTCGCCGTGGCGCCGGTGCTGCGCCTGGGTCTGACCTTCGACCACCGCGTGCTCGACGGCGCGGCGGCCGCCGACGTACTGGACGACCTGGCACTACTCCTGGAGGCATGCGATGCCGCTCTTCCCGGGGGGTGGGACGCCCCCCAACGCCGTTCCGGTGATCGGCCGGCCCATCAGGGTGACCAGTCCGGAAGGCCCGTGGCACCGCGTGGTTGAGGCGCTGGACGAGCGTGGCAGCGTCATGGTCCACGCCCTGCTGTCGGACTGGGTGCCCGAGAACCTCGACGACCCGGAGCTGCGCCCGGTCCTCGGACGGGACTGGCACCGCTACCAGGCGATGCGCCACCACCATGTGCGGGAGCGCTTCGCCGCCTCCCGGCTGCTGCTCAAACACGTGGCGGCGCAGGCGATCCAGGCCCCGCCGGCCACCGTGGAGCTGGCCTACAAGCCCGGTGGCCGCCCGTACCTGCGCGGCTGCGACCAGATCGACATCAGCCTCAGCCACACCGAGGAACTGCTGCTGGTCGGCATCACCCGGCGCGGCTGGATCGGCGTGGACGCCGAGCTGGAGGACCGCTCCATGCTGGTCTCCGGCATCGAACGGCAGGTGTGCACCCCGTACGAGCGCACCATGCTGTCCCAGGTCAGGGAGAGCGACCGCAACCAGGAGATGGTGCGGCTGTGGACGCTGAAGGAGGCGTACAGCAAGGCCATCGGCCAGGGCATGCGGTTCCGGTTCAACGAGTTCGGCTTCGGCCCCAGCGGGCATCCCGTCCAAGTGCTCAGACCGGACGGCTCGCCCGGCACCGGTGAGGAGTGGGCGTTCGGCACCTGCCGCGTCGAAGGCCGCTACACCGCCAGCTGGGCGCTGTACGACGCGGGCTTCGGCGACACCGACGACACCCGGGCCGGCACCATGCTCGACGAGGGCCTGGTCACCGCGCTGCTGCACCAGCCGGCCGAGGCGCCGCAGCCGGCCGCCGAGGCCACCGCCGCGACCGACGTGCCGCTGACCGGAGCCGGAGTGGCGGCATGACCGCCGCCCCGCCGCCCGCCGGGACCGACGTGGTCGTGGTCGGCGGCGGGCCGGCCGGACTCGCGCTGGCCCTCGCACTGGTACGGCTCGGGGTGCGCACGACCGTGCTGGAACGCTCCGCCGGCGGCCGCCGCGACTTCCGCGGCGAGTCGCTGTCCCCGGACGGCGTCCGGCTGCTGGACCGCTGCGGCGTCCTGGAACAATTGCGCGCCATCGCCCTGCCGGTGCGCCGGCTGGAGGTCGCCGACGGCGGCAGGACCGTACTCGACGTCGGCTTCGAGTCCTTCCCCTATCCGTACCGTTTCCCGCTGGAGATCCCGCAGTCCCTGCTGCTCGCGGAGATCGAGGCCGCGGCGCGGTGCCAGGACGGCTTCCGGATGCTGCGCGGCTGGACCGCCAAGGGCCTGCTGTCCGCGGACGGACGGATCACCGGTGTGCGGGCCGCCGGGCCCGGCGGGGTGGAGTGCGAGATCCGCGCCCGGCTCACCGTCGGCGCGGACGGCCGCTACGGCAGGATCCGCAAACTCGCCGAACTCGACGCCCGGGTACGGCCGCTGGACCGGGACGTGATCTGGATGCGGCTGCCGCGCCCCGTCGAGTGGACGGACGCGGCCTACCGGATCCGGATCCGCGGCGACCGGCACGCCCTGCTGCTCCCCGACTCCGGCGGCACTGTCCGGGTGGGCCTCAACATCCCCAAGGGCGGCCTGCGCGAACTGCGCAGATCAGGGCTGGACGCGTTGCACGAACGGCTCGGCGAGCTGGCCCCCGAACTGGCGGAGCCCGCCCGGCAGACGCTGCGGGACTGGTCCGACACCGCGCTGCTGGACATCTTCAGCACCACCGTGCCGCATTGGTCGGCGCCGGGCATCGTGCTGATCGGAGACGCCGCGCACACCCTGTCGCCGGTCCTCGGGCAGGGCGTCAACCACGCCCTCGCCGACGCGACGGCCCTCGCGCCGCTCGCCGCCGCGGCGCTCCACAGCGGGGAACCAGCCGGACTCGACCGCGCCACGGGACAGTTCCAGCGACAGCGGTCCCGCGAGGTGGCCCGCTCCCGGCGGCTGCAACTGCGCCAGGAGCGGATCTTCACCTGGTCGGCCCCGGCCGCCGTGGCGGTGCGCCGCGGCGTCTACCGGGCGCTCGACCGCTCCGCCCGGCTGCGTGCCCGGATGCTGGAGCCGGCGTACTTCGCCGACCAGCGGGCCGAGCGGGCCCGCGGCGCACGGCGTGAGGACCACGACGAGCACGAGCAGGAGGCGCGGACATGACCACACGGCTCGGTGCCGACGACGCCATCGGCCTGGAGGAACTGCGCGGGCTGTCCCTGCTGCACGCACAGGCCCAGGGCATCGAACCCGGCGCCGCCCAGGAGCTGCTGGCCCGGATCACCGAGCCGTGGGGCGACCGTCCGCGCTCCTGGGGACGCGTCTGGAGCGCGGAGGGCGACCGGCTCACCGGCCAGGGACTGCACCTGGAGGCCTCCCGCCACTACGCCATGGCCCGCTTCCCGTACCCCGGGGACGCGCCCCGCCAGGAAGCCCAGCGCCGCTGCGTCGCCGCGTTCGACACCTGGCGGGCGGAACAGGGCGCGGGCATCGAGCGGTTGGAGGTCCCGCTGGAGGACGGCACCGCCGTCTGCTGGACCGCCGGGCTGTCGGCCACCGACCCGAAACCGCTGATCGTCGTCATGGGTGGCATCGTCAGCGTCAAGGAGCAGTGGGCGCCGCTGCTGGTGCACGCCGAGGCGTTCGGTGTCGCGCTCGCCGTCACCGAACTGCCCGGCGTGGGCGAGAACACCGTGCCGTACGGGCCGCGTTCGCCCCGGATGCTCTCCGCGATCCTTGACGCGCTCTCGGGCCGGGCCGATGTCAGCCGCACCGCCGCCATCGCCCTTAGCTTCGGCGGCCATCTCGCGCTGCGCTGCGCCCTGGTGGACTCCCGGCTGGCCTGTGTGGCCACCGTCGGCGCCCCGCTGCGGCTCTTCTTCGAGGACGAGGCCTGGCAGCGCCAGGTGCCCCGCACCACCCTCGCCGCGCTGGCCCACACCACCGGCGTCCCGCCGTCCCTCGTCTTCGGGTACACCCGCGGCTGGGGCCTCACCGACGAGGAGCTCGGCGCGCTGCGGATCCCCGTCCACTACATCGCCGCGCTGCGCGACGAGATCGTGCCGCTGGGCGAGGCCGCCGTGCTCCGCAGAGCGGCCGTCCCGGGCGAGGTGACGGTCCTCGACGACGTGCACGGCGCGCCCGCCCACCTCGACCACACCCGCGGGCTGCTGCTGGGGGCCGCGCTCGCCGCCGCCGCGCCGGCGACGCCCGGCGCGGTACCGGAAGCCGCCTGATGACCCTGAACCCCCGCGGCGCAACCGCCCCGCCGGTCACGCACACCGCCTCGCGGGGCCGGCCCCCGGCCCCGCCGTCGGCCCCCGCCACGGCCCGCTGGAGCGGCGCTCCGGCCACCTGGGCGCACCGCCACCCCGTCGGGCGCGCGGTGAGCCTGGCAGTGGGCCTGGGCGCGCTGGGCGGCGCGGTGGCGCTGGGCGGGAGACACGACAAGGTGCTGTGGTTCTGCGCGGTGGCGCCGGACACCGCCCTGCTGCTCGGCATCGCCGGAGCGCCCACCTGGCACCGGATGCCGTCCTACGCGGTGCGCCCGTACAACGTGCTGCACTCGCCCGCGGTCCCGGCCGTCCTGCTGACGGCGGCGGCGCTCACCGGGCGCCGCCGCCTCGCCGTCGCGGGCCTCGCCTGGCTCGGGCACATCGGCTGGGACCGCGCCTGCGGTTACGGACCGCGGGACGCGGCCGGCTACGTCACCAGGTGACCGGCAGCGCCGTCAGCCGGTTCACCAGCAGTCCGGTGTGCATCGTGATGTCCTGCTCGGGAACGGCCAGCCGCAGCTTCGGCAGCGCGCGGGCCAGCGTCGTCAGCGCGATCTCCAGTTCGGCGCGGGCCAGCGGCGCGCCCAGGCAGTGGTGCACACCGTGACCGAACGCCAGATGCGACGGGCCGGGCCGGCCGGGGTGGAGGCTGTCCGCGTCCGGGAAGACCCGCTCGTCGCGGTTGGCGGAGCAGATCGACGCGATGACGGCGCTGTTGGCGGGGATCGGCACGCCCGCGACCTCGGTGTCCCGCAGCGTCACGCGCAGCGGGCCGCCGTCGCCCATCGGGTTGTAGCGGAGCAGTTCCTCCACCACGGAGGCGGGCCGGTGCAGCAGCGCCGCGAAGCCGTCCGGCTCGCGCAGCAGGGTGAACGCGCAGGTGCCGATCATTCCGGCGGTCGTCTCGTGCCCCGCGACCAGCAGCGTCATCGCCATCGTGAGGAGTTCCAGATGACTGAGGCTGCCGTGCTCGTCGTGCGCCTGCACCAGCGCGCTGAGCAGATCGTCGCCGGGCTCGAGGCGCTTGGCGCCGACCAGGTCCGCGAGATACCCCACCAGTTCGTCGCGGTTGGCCCGCATCACCTCGGGGGAGTGCGCGGTGAGCGACAGCAGCGCGTCGGACCAGCCGCGGAAGCGGTCCCGGTCCTCGTAGGGCACCCCCAGCAGTTCGCAGATGACGAAGGCGGGCAGCGGGAACGCGTAGGCGCCGATGAGGTCGACGCCCTCGCCCGCGGTGATCATCTCGTCGACGAGCCGCTCGGCGGCCTGCTCGATCCGCGGCCGCAGCGCGCGCACCCGGCCCGCGGTGAACTCGGCGGTGACCAGGGCCCGCAGACGGGTGTGCTCGGGCGGGTCCAGGGTGAACAGACCGCCGGCGTCGAACGGCATCGCGGTCAGTTTCGGCGCCTCCGGGAGGACGGTGGCCGCTCGGCTGAAGTCGGCGCCGCCGAGCACTTCACGGACATCCTCGTAGCGGCTCACCAGATATCCCGGGTCGCCACTGGGCAGGGTGACCCGGGCGACCGGGCAGCCCGCGCGGAGTTCCTCGTAGGCCGGTGGCACCTGCGTCGCGGACGGCCGGGGCGGCGGGTAGGTGGTCACAGTGACACTCCTCGGGGGCGGTGGAGCGCCGGAGCGCGCCCCGGCCGAGCGTCCGCCGCCGGGCTCGTGATCCGGTCGACGTCCCGTCAAGGAGATCCGGTGGAACCGGATCAGAACTTCCATGACTCGTGCTGGAGTCGTCCTTGAGCGGCTGCGGACACCATGGACGCAGCGCCGGACGGAGGCGCGGAATCCCACGGAGGCCTTAGATGAGCCAGCTCGCCAAGTGGTCTGTCACCTACTTCCTGGGCCCGGTCTACCGGGCGTTGGTGACCTACGGGACGTTCTACGTGCCCATCACCCCGTACCTCTACCCGTCGGGCCGGACCGCGGGGCTGGGACGGCAGCAGCGTAAGCCGGGCCACGACTACGCAGACCCGATCGCCGGCTACGCGGGCCCTGCCGACGGGCACCCGGAGACGGTCCGTCCGGACGTCCCGCTGAGTGCCTTCGAACGGGAAGCCGCCCGCCAGCTGGGCCTTGTCCACGAGTTCGAACGCCCCTGACCACTCAGGTTCAAGGCGGGTTTGAGGCGACGAGCTCATTCTGACCCCGTACGGCGACGCCAACGGGGGAGCAGCCTTGTCTGGACAAGCGGACTTCGCAGAATTAGTGCGGCAGCAAGCGCAGGCGCGGACCGGCCAAGAGGCCTTCGCCTTCACCGGGGAGGGACGCGACGGGGCCGCGACCGTCGACCGGATCACCTACGGCCGCCTCGACCGGGAGGCCCGGCGGCTGGGCGCCTGGCTGCAGGACCACAACGCGGCCGGTAAGCGGGTGTTGATACTCCAGGACCAGGGTCCGCTGTTCATCGCCTGCTTCCTCGGCTGTCTGTACGCCGGAGCGGTCGCGGTGCCCGCCCCGCCACCCGGCGGCACCCGCCGGCACATCGAACGCGTGGCCGGCATCGTGAAGGACTCCGCCGCGTCGTTCGCCCTCACCGACTCCCGGCACGCGCCGGTCATCTCCCAGCTGCTGGCCGAGGCCGGCCACGGCGACGTGGTGTGCCTGGCGACCGACGCGCTGCCCGCCGACGCCATCGCGCCGGCCGACCCGGACGACTGGCGGCGCCCGGACCTCTCGCTGGACGACCTCGCCTTCCTGCAGTACACCTCGGGCTCCACCAGCGAGCCCAAGGGCGTGATGATCTCGCACCGCAATCTGCTCGCCAACCAGCGGGCGATCCAGCGGGCGATGGGCACCGGGGCCCGGTCCAGGATCGGCGGCTGGCTGCCCTTCCACCACGACATGGGCCTGGTCGGCCATCTGCTGCACCCGCTGTGGCTGGGCGCGCAGGGCGTGATCATGCCGGCGATGAGCTTCGTACGGCGTCCGGTGCGCTGGCTGCAGATGGTCTCGGAGTACGGGATCACCACCGGCGGGGGCCCCAACTTCGCCTATGAGCTGTGCGTACAGCGCGTCACCGACGAGCAGGTCGCCGAACTGGACCTCTCCCGCTGGGAGAACGCCGTCAACGGGGCCGAGCCGGTGCGGGCGGAGACGCTGTGCGCCTTCGCCGAGAAGTTCAAGCCCGCCGGTCTCGACCCTTCCGCGCTCTACCCCTGCTACGGCATGGCGGAGGCGACGCTGCTGGTGTCCGGCGGCATCCCCGGCAGCCGGGCGCCCCAACTGCCGGTGGACGCCGGCGCGCTGGAGCGGCACCGGCTGGAGGACCCCATGCCCGGCCGGTCCGTCCGCACCCTCGTCGGCTCCGGTCTGGTCCGGGACTTCGACCTGCGGATCGTCGACCCGGAGAGCGGCCGGGTGAAGATGCCCGGGGCGATAGGCGAGATCTGGATCCGTGGCGACAGCGTCGCCCAGGGGTACTGGAACCGGCCGGCGGAGACCGCGTACTCATTCCAGGCGGTCACCTCGACCGGTGAGAGCGGCTTCCTGCGCACCGGAGACCTCGGAGTGGTGCGGGACGGCGAGCTGTTCGTCACCGGCCGGCTGAAGGACGTCATGATCGTCGCCGGGCGCAATCTGTACCCGCAGGACGTGGAGCGCACCGTGCAGCGGGTGAGCGCCCTGTTCAGCTCGACGGTGGTCTTCGCCGTCGACTCCGACCGCGAGCATGTGGTGGTCGTCCAGGAGGTGAGGTCAGGGCGCACCTTCGACGCGGATCTGCCCGGCCTGGTGTCGGCGGTCCAGCAGAGCGTGTCGCGGGAGTTCGCGATGCCGGTGCGGAACGTGGTGCTGGTCCGGCCCGGGACGGTCCGCCGGACCACCAGCGGAAAGCTGCAACGCGCCGCCATGCGCCAGCTGTTCCTCACCGACCGGCTCCGCCCCCTGCACGAGGTCGTCGACCCGGACCTCAAACGTCTGGTGCGGCACGGGTAGGACCGGCTCAGGACCGGGCCGGAGGTCGTTTCCTGCGACCATTGGTATCGGCCGTTCACGTAATCTGCTCATCCGTATGCCTAACGTGGCTGAATCTGCGATCCTGTGACCCGGAAGTTGGCAGTTGGGAGCCGGGAGGCGCGACGCATGATTCACGTTCTCCTCGCGGAGGACATGCACATGGTCCGCGGTGCGCTGGTCGCCCTGCTGAACCTCGAGGTCGACATCAAGGTCATCGCGGAGGTCGAGTCCGGGGACGAGATCGTGCCCACCTCCGTTCGGACACGCCCCGATGTGGCAGTGATCGACATCGACCTGCCGGGCATCGACGGTCTGACCGCCGCCGCGGACCTGCATGAGCAGATGCCGTCGTGCCGGACGTTGATCCTCACGAGCCTCGGCAGACCCGGCAACCTCCGCCGGGCCCTGGACGCGCATGTCTCCGGTTTCATCCTCAAGGACGCGCCGCCGGCCAAACTGGCCCAGGCGATCCGCAGCGTGCGCGCCGGAGAGCGGGTGATCGACTCCCAACTGGCCCTGGCCGCCTGGGACACCGGCGAGAACCCGCTCACCCGGCGGGAGGTCGAAGTCCTCCGGCTCACCGCCAACGGTGCGGAGGCGGTGGAAATAGCCGCCCGGCTGTTCCTGTCGGTCGGCACGGTCCGCAACTATCTGACGACGATTCTCGCCAAGCTCAACGCGCGTAACAAGGTCGACGCCATCAGGATCGCCCGCGACGCCGGTTGGCTGTAACGGCCCGGCGTGAGCTCTACGCCGCCGCGCCACTCAGCGGTACCAGGGCGGTCAGCCGGAACCAGCCGTCCTCGGCGGCCGCGGCGTTGAGCGTGCCGCCCAGCTCGCCGAGTCTCGTACAGAGGTTGTCGAGGCCCCTGCCGTCGCGCCGGGCGGTGACGGACGGGGAGGTGTTGAGCCCGTCGTTCTCCACCCGCAGGCGCACCACGCCCTTGTCCAGGATCGCTTCTATGACGCAGTTCTGCGCCTTGCTGTGCCGCAGCAGATTCGACACCCCCTCACGCAGCACGGTGGAGAGCACGGTGTTGACCCGGTCCTCGAGCGGGCCGCAGTCGACGGTCACGACGGTGGCTATGTCGGCCGAGACCAGCACGGCCCGGGTGGCGGCTATCTCGGCGGCCAGCGACATGTCGCGGTAACTGCTCGCCACCATGCGGACGTCGGACAGTGCCTGGCGGGAGATGGCCAGCATCGTCGAGATCTCCTCACAGGCGCGTTCCGGGTGGCTGTTGACCAGCCGGTAGACGAGCTCCCCCTTGAGGGTGATCGCGGAGAGGCTGTAGCCGAGCAGATCGTGCAGATCCCTGGCGACCCGGTCCCGCTCCCGGGCCACCGCCAGCCGGGCGAGTTCGGCGCGGGCGGCCTGTACCTCCACCAGCAGGTCTCCCAGCCGGGTGAGGCCGAAGACGGAGAGGCCGATGGTGCCGACACCACACGCGTAGTAGAAGGCGCTGAACCCGTCGGACCCGAGGTGCTGTTCGATGAAGAACATGCTGATCGCCACGGCCGACGCGCTGAGCCAGGAGACTTTGCCACGAAGGAACAACAGGAGTGATCCGGCGAAGTAGCCCGGCATCCCCACCCAGCTGTCCTTCAGGATCAAGAAGGGGATATAGGTGAGCAGCCCCTGCATCGACAGCGTCCAGATCCAGTAACGAGGTCTGTCACCGCCCCGATTGGGGAGGGAATGGAGGTTCTGCAGCAGGAATAGCGCAACGAGTATGCCGGCGCCCCATGCCATCTCCGAAGTCGGCACCTGGCGGGCCAGCATGCTGACGATTCCCAGCAGCAGATACCCCAGCATGGTCAAGGCCACGATCGCCCGGCCGAGCCGGGGCACAGGAATGTCGCCCCCTGGAAAATCGTGTTCTACCTGCCCCCGTACACCGACCATTACCTGTCTCCCCTGCAGCAATGGATCAGCGGTCATCGTGCTGAGCACCAGGCCGTGCCGGAAGACTACTCGCTACAGGCTGAACATGACCTGCTGTTGCCGCGCATCGTTCGCCCCAATCACTGTCATTGACGGGGTATCCCATGGCACTTTCTGCCTCCGCGGAGGTGTCGTCCGGTGCCAGCGGGCCGAGAAGGAGCTCGCCGATACTGGATTCCTCGCGCCAGTCCAGTCCGAAGGCCTGCGCCGACGTTTCGATGTCTCCGCTGCCCAGCGGCAGGGGAGCGAGCCGCATCGCCGTGGCGACCAAGCACATCGTCTGCTGGACCACGCCCACATGCTTGAGCGCGAGGGCGTACCACATACCGCTGTACTTCCATGACAACCTGCGGAAGCGGGCGGTGATGGTGATCAGGACCTGTGGCGTCGTGGTCATACCCGCGGCGGCGCTCGCCTGTGCGAGCAGTTCGGCAGCGGAGTTCGACGGGTCGTCCAGCCGTACCAGACAGTGGCCGTAGGGGTCGTAGTAGTAGTTGCCGGCCGCCAGTCCCACGCAGCGGCTGAGAGTGATGTAGCACTCCAGCTCATAGGCCGATCCGCCACTCGGATAAGGACGGCTACTGGCGGGATAGGAGGCGGGCTCCAGACCGATGCTGCTGTAGAGGGAACGGATGCGCGCTATCCGGTAGAGGAACTCACCCAGTTGCCGATCACTGAGCGGCTCCTCCGCATAGGTGCGGGTGGACCGGCGGGTCTCCAGTACCGCGGTCAGCGGCGGGTCCGCCGCCAGCACCGTGTCGAGATCGGGCCGGTACAGCGGGATGCGTACGCCGTCGGGCGCGCTCTTGACCGCCGGTTCCGGGGACAGCTGTCCGAGATAGGGGAAAGTGGCCCCGAAGTCGCCGTCATGGCGGCCGAGCCGGGTGCGGGTGTGGAAGAGCAGTTCGTTCGGGGTCCAGGTGATGAGCGAGGGATCGTGGTCCTCGGCGAAGACCACCACCCCGTTCCCGTCCTGTTCGCCGAGCGTGACCATGCCGGCGGCGGCGAGGTAGGCGATGATGTCCGCCACCACGCCCTCCGCCACCGGCAGCGCGGCCGTTGCCGCTTTCAGAGTGGTCGCCTTGCCGAGCACCCCGATCACCCAGGCCGCCTCGGGCCGGCGGAACTGCGCCCGGTGCAGGGACAGCGCCGAGTCCAGGACCAGCAGCTCGTCCTTGGTCTGCAGTACGGCGAACCGGGAGAGTCTGATCGGCTGGTCGGGCGGCACCGCCCGGATGTCCAGCCGGGCGCCGCGGGCGATCGGGACCATGTCCAGGAGTTGCGGTTCGGTGTCGTCCAGGCCCAGCGAGCGGACGACGAGGTAGGAGACGCTGTCGAGGAGTGTGAGCAGGCGGGCCCGGTCGCTCGCGGTGATCTCGCCGTGCGGCCGGGGGGTGGCGCGCAGGATGTTCTCCAGGTCCACCGGCCCGAAGCTCATCCTGCGCAGCGATTCGTAGACCAGCTCATCGGGACCGGTCAGGAGCACGTCCCCCCACCGGCTGTGCAGCACCGCCCCGCCGGCGGAGGATGCCCGTTCCAGATGGACGTCCTCCCGTAGCGACCACAAGGAGACCCTGCGCAGGTCGGTGCCTACGTCCGGGCGTGGTTCTGAATGCACAGGAGGTCTCCTTCGGATGCGGTGTTGCGGACGCGATGTCAGAGGAAGAGAGGAACCGGATTGAGGTTCTCGTACCCCAGCGGCGTCGTGCGACGGCCGAGCAGGACCGGAACGTCGAACAGGCGGCCCGGTGCGAAGCGGGCCCAGAAGTGGCGCAGCCCCGGCACGATGACCTTGACGACCGGCAGGCCGATGTCGGGCCGCGTCTGATCGAGGACGAGCAGTTCCATTCCCTTGGCCTCCACCAGACGCTGGATTCCCATGACGTCGTCGAGCAGGTCCGGATGGGCGGTGTACGGGTAGTCGTCCGGGGTGGACATCGGAGCCAGCGGATCAGGCAGCAGATACGGTTGGTTGGCGACGGTGGCGGTACGGCACCAATCCAGGATGTCGTTGCCCGAACACTCGTAACCCCCGCCGTCCGGTCGGGCGTTCATGACAAAGGGCAGCATCTGGTCGAGCTCGGTGAGTGCCCGGCGCAGCGCGACACGCATGTCGAAGTGGGCGCCGAGCCCGATCACGATGTCCTCGTCCTCCTTGTCCGTACGCCGGGACAGGGCCGCAACCGCGGGGATGCCGAAGTCGGCGGTCAGGTCCAGGGCCCACAGCTCGCGGTTCCGGCCCGCGTACAGGGAGCGCCGCTCGGCGATCCAGGGCTCCTCGAACGCGCTGAGACTGAGCCCCGGATGGCGGGTGCGGTTGTACCACCACAGGGCCGTCGAATCGCGCTCCACGAGTTCGAGGAAGCCCTGCACGATGGCGTCCTCCAGGCTGCTTCCGGCCGCACACCCGTTGGAGTCGGCCGAGCAGAAGCCGCCGCCGGAGGATTCGGGGGTGTTGTAGTACAGCATGCTGGTCGGCAGCAGCCGCTGCCGCTGCTCGGTGAGCGACCAGACCGGTGTCCAGTCCACGTCGGCGGTGACGTCGAACTCCTCGTTCACCTGTTGGAAGTCCCCGTGCGCAGCGTTCCAGCGGTCCCGGTCCGCGTACTGGCGCTCGTCGAAGAGCTGGCAGCGGTTCGGGTGGATGGCCGGCTCGCCGAGGTTCCGCAGCGAATCGCGTACGCGCAGTTCCTCGCCGGTGAACACACCGGAGAACCTCTCGAGCGCCTCGCACAGCGCCCCGACCTCGGCCTCCACCGAGGTCACACCTTTGCCGGCGCTCATACCGCGGAAGCCGTGCCGCAAGGAGCGCAGCCCCGGCGTCCCCAGCGCCATGTTGTGGCCCGCCCGGTACACCTGGAGTCCGGGTGGCGCGGCCGGGTCGGGGTCGAGCCGGCTCACCACCCCGGTCAGCGGGCTGACCTGCGTCCGGTAGCGGGCCAGGACGTTCTCGGGAGAGGCGGACCGGTCGCCGCTGCCGTTCGCGTACGCCTTGGAACGCGAACGCAACGGCAGCGGACGTCCGATCCGTTCGGTACTGAGAGAGGGATCCCCGCAGAAGGCGCACTGCGGGCGGCGCTGTACCGCGTGATGACGGGCCGTCATCGTGAAGTTGTCCAGGGTCAGTACGGACTGCTGCCCGTGGTAGCGGTGCCCGGCCATCCATTTCGCCGCTTCGAGAGCCACCATGTGCAGTCCCACCCCCTGGCTCGGGGGTATGGAGGCCTGCGGAATCAGCAGTGGACCGGAACGCCCCAACGTGCGCTGGACGTGATTCTCCACTTCCCGGTGACCGCGCAGTCGGTGGGCGAGGCAGTTCCAGCACGGGCCCTCACCCGGCTGGAACACGGGGCCGAGCCAGATGTCGGCCCCGTGCGGCTTCGCCAGCAGCCACGGCCGTCCGGCCGCGCGATGCGATGCGTCGACCGCGGCCAGTTCGCTGGCCAGGTAGTCGTCGCAGACCACGACGGACAGGTCGGCGCCCGGGATTCCGCAGCTGGACCCCGTCACCGCGGAGGTGGCGTGGACCGACACCCCGGTGGCCTGCAGCGCGGCCCTTACCGCGCTGCCGTCGACCGCGCCGACCGTGAGAATGCGAACCGATCCGTCCGCCAGCCGGGCCGCGGTCTGCGCGCCGTCGAGCCCGGCCAGTTCCCAGAACGCGAGCCCCGTCCTGGCCGGGTTCTCCAACGTGCGTGCGGTACGCCGGAAGTCGACCAGTGCGGCATTGGCGAGTTGGGCCAGTACGTATCCGATTTGCTCCGGGGCGAGTTCCCGTCCGGCGTCCCGGATTATCTCGTTGATTCCCCGGCGGCCGTCCATGAGCGGAGCCATGAGCTCCAACTGCGGACAGTCGATCATCTTCACGTCCCGCTCGGAGAAGAGATATGTCCCCTCGCCCGGTATTACCTCAGCGCGCAGATGAGCCTTGAACTCCGTCATAGCAGCATCCCCCTGTGCCGGCACGGTTTTAGTGGATCATCCCTTGGCGCAGAAACAACTGACGGAGCCGCGTGCCTTCATCTCTCCCGTGAAGTCCTCGATCACCAGCGCCAGTTGCGGTGCCGGCGGGAGGGCGGGGGTGCTGACGTCGCCGGTGACGTGCAAGCCGAACTCGGCGAGTACCTGGGAGGGGTTCTGTGCGTACCGGAGGCTTAAGGCCGGCTCGATCCAACTGAGCGCCACCAGCTCCGCGAAGCGCCAGTCCTGCTCTATTGCGTCCATTCTCGTTCTCCAGTTCTGTGACCTGTTCATGGCCGGTTGATGCGTTCCTGGCGGTACACCGAGGAGTGTGCGGCTGAAAATCGGGCAGCGAACAGTGGGTCGGTCATGGAACTCATGTGAAGATTTCATGATCTCGGAATCCCGCCCTCCCCTGAAACCCGTGAAGATCTCACTGTTCAGGTCAATGCCCTCGATGGGAACCTTTGCTCGTGCTCCTATGTGCGCAGCGATCGCCGGGTCGAGACGACACAACGGCGGCGTGGAACGGGGAGAGGACGGCACCGATGGAGATCAACGTCTTGGGACCATTGACGGCGAGCGAAGCCGGCACTTCGATTGTGCCGAGCGCCGCCAAGCCGCGGCAGATCCTGGCCGTTCTCGCTCTGAACGCCAACCATGTCGTGACTGTCGCCAGGTTGATGGAGGAGCTGTGGGGTTCCGATCTGCCGCGCAGTGCTCCGACGACGCTGCAGACGTACATTCTGCAGCTCCGCCGGAAACTGAGCGCGGCGCTGGGGTCGGTCACCGGAGCGAAGGACGTGCTGGCCACCCGGCACAGCGGCTATCAGCTGAGCATGGACTCCGCGGCCATCGACGCCTGGCAGTTCGACCAGCTGACGGTGGCGGGATACGCGGCCTACGAGGCCGGGGACGTCGCCCGGGCCTCCCGCCGGCTGAGCGATGCGCTGAACCTGTGGCGGGGGCCGGCGCTGGTCGACCTGCAGCACGGAACGCTGCTCGAGGTCGAGGTCATGCGGCTGAGGGAAAGCCGCCTCGCGGCGCTGGAGCGCCGGCTCGACGCCGACCTGGCCATGCGCCGGCATCATGAGTTGCTCGGCGAACTGGCCGGTCTGACCGCGGAATTCCCGCTGCACGAGAACCTGCACGCACAATTCATGCTGGCGCTCTACCGGTGCGGCCGCCCTTCGCAGGCGCTCGAGGCATTTCGCCGGCTGCGGTCCGGTCTCGTGGACGAGCTGGGGCTCGAGCCTTCCGCCCGGGTGCAGCGCCTGCAACGGGCGATTCTCTCCGCGGACCCGGTACTCGACGGGGTTCACCCCGGCGCGGTGGTCGGAGTGGCGAGTATCGGCTGAGGCCCGGCCGGCTGCTCCAGCCTGCGTCCAGTGACCTTCCAGGCGGCCTGTGGACGATCGCGGCATCCGTCCGGATGCGGGCGGAACAAGTCCAGGAGGCGGTCGGCTGTGGGTGGATATCTGGCGGTGAGACCAAAAATGGCCGCCAGGCTTCGGCTTTTCTGCTTTCACCACGCGGGTGGCGGCGCAATGTCGTTCGCTCGATGGCAGAATCGTTTCGGCTCTGACATTTCCGTTATCCCGGTACGGCTCCCCGGACGTGAGACGCGATTGCGTGAAGAGCGCGTCACCGATGGAGAACAGTTGTCGCGCGAACTGGAAGCCGAGCTGGGGCCCTTTCTCGACCGACCGTACGCCCTCTACGGGCACAGTCTCGGCGCCCTGGTCGCCTACTCCTTCGCCCTCCACCACCACAGGTCGGGAGGACGTCCGCCCGAGGTGCTGACGGTCGGAGCCTGCTCCGCACCGCACTTGGGGATGCCGGACCTGGAGGGTGCGGAAGGGTCCGACGAACGGGTGCTCTCGGTGATGAGGGCGTCCGGCGGCATCACCAGCCAGCTGCTGGACCGGCCGCAGTGGCTGCAACTCACGATGGCGATCATGCGGGACGATCTGCTGCTCGCCGCCGGCCTGCGGGCCGCGGCGGGAGACCCGCTCCCGTGCCCGGTGCTGGCCGTGTCCGGCCAGGACGACCTGCTGGTACCGCCGGGTGCGGTACATGCCTGGTCCCGCTACGCGCCCGAGGGTTTCCGGACGGGCTCGGTGCCCGGGGACCACTTGTTCGTAAGGGACGCCGACCTGGCCGATCTGCTGCGCGCCGAGCTCGAAGAGCGGCGTCCGCTGGAACCGGCCATCTGACCCTCGAGAGGAGCCGAGAAGATGGACATTGGTGTGCTTGGCCCCTGCCGGGTGACGCAGGCGGGACAATCAGTCGTCCCGACTGCGATCAAGCCCCGCAAGGTGCTCGCCCTGCTCGCCCTGCAGCCGGACCGGGTGGTCTCGGTGAGTTCGCTGATCGAGGAGTTGTGGGGCGGCAATCCGCCGCGCAGCGTGCAGACCACCCTGCAGACGTACATCCTGCAGATCCGGAACCTGATCACCAGGTCACTGGCCGGTGAGGACCAGCGCGATCTGCCGCTGGGAGCCAAGAGCGTCCTGGTCACCGAGGCGGGAGGCTACCTGCTAGACACCCAGGGCGGTGTGGTGGACTCCGTGGAGTACGAGCGGCTGGCGGGTGCCGGCCACCGGGCCCTGGAGTCCGGCGACCACTCCGGGGCAGCGCTGCTGTTCCAGCAGGCGCTCGCACTGTGGCGCGGCCCGGCGCTCGTGGACGTGCAGGTCGGCCCGTTGCTGGAGGCGGAGGTGACTCGGCTGGAGGAATCGCGGATGAGCATCCTCAGCCAGCGCATCGAGGCCGATCTGCAGCTCGGCCGGCACCACGAGATTCTGGGCGAACTGGCCGGGCTGGCTGCCCAGCACCCCACGCACGAGAGGTTGCAGGGCCAGCTGATGCTCGCCCTGTACCGGGCCGGCCGCCGGGGCGGCGCCCTTGAGGCCTACCACCGCATGCGCGTGGTGCTCGGCAGGGAGCTGGGACTCGACCCGTCCGCGGCGTTGCAGGAACTGCAGCAGGCGATGCTCGCGTCGGACCCGGGACTCGAATGCGACCCGGTCGGTTCGCTGACCGGCGGGGGACCGCTGCGAGTGGTGCGCGCCGGCTGACCGGCACAGTGACAGGGCGGGCCGGCGCGTGGATCAGGATTCGCGGGCCGAGATCTGGGTCAGGCAGGTGAGCAGGCTCCGGTTGAAGGTGGCGATGAAACCCTCCGGCGTACCGGTGTCGCGGGGCCGTGAGAGATACGGGGCGAGCTTGCGCTCCACCTCCTGGACGCCGGGCTGGGAGGCCATGAAGCGGGCCACGTCCTGGAGGTCGCCTTCGTACTCGATGACCCGGACCATCGTGGCGTCCCTGATGAAGACAGCGGTGGCGAGGATCCGGGTCGTCTCCGCGCCGTCGGCGCCCTCGACGACGGGGGAGCCCACCCGACGGAATCCGCCGAAGATCTCCCCGATCTCCTTCTCATAACCGGCCTTGATGTCGTAGGTGATGGCGGCGAACGGCATGGGCGGCCTCCGAAGGCGGCAAGGGGGTCGGCGGACCTGCTCGGTCCCGCCGATGCGGGCCGGGAACGGCCCCGGCACCTATCGTCACCCTCGCGCTCTCGCGGCACTGGAGCGCTGCTCGGCCCCCGCACGAGACGTTCGCGCGAGGGCCGGGCCGACTTGGGTGATCGTGGCTATGTGCCGGCTGCGTCCTGCGCCCCGGGATGCGAGGGGGCAGGAGGCCGGGGGGCGGACAGTCGTACGTCGATGAGACTGAGCCCGTACCGTTCGACCGCGTCCCGCAGATCCGCGGTGGTCGGCGGGCGGTCCGGGTGGATCGTGAGGTCGAGCCGGCGCTGCGCGGCGGGACCGTAGAGGCGGATCAGCCGGAGATAGCCGTTCGCGATCCGGACCGGGTCCGTCACCAGATCCAGGCGGGCGGGCCGGCGGTCCCCCTGCCAGGTGATCTCGGCATCCCCACCCCCCGCGAAGTTGTGCCGCCAGTTGCCCGAAGTGGCCAGCACCAGATCCTCGTCGAGGGTGTGCGCGCCCACCGGGATGGTGAACGCCCGCCCCGTGCGCCGGCCGGTGAAGTGCAGCAGCAGCAACCGCTGCGCCATGGGTCCCGGAGCAGGCGCGGACAGCGCGGCGATCACGGCCGCGTTGTCAGGCAGGCCCTCGTCGCCAGGCCGTCCCAGTTCGATCAGGGGCCGCGCGGTGGGGCTCATCGGAGCACTGCCACGGCCGAGGCGGTCAGGATCAGGGCCACGATCGCGAACGCGGTACGCAACGCATGCCAGTTGCGCCACTGCTGGCGCGGGTCCTGCCAGTCGGGGCTGAGGTTGTTCTCGTCCTGGCTCTTCACCCGGTTGTTGATCGGCACGTTCCGGGTCTGGGAGACAACGGCGACACCCACCATGAAAGCGCCCGCCACGGCGAACAGCGGCCGGCTCGCGGTGGACTCGGTCCGGAAGGCCGCGAAGACGTCGACGACCACGGAGGTCATGACGAGGTACGGCATGATGTGGTCGTAGCGGCGGCCGAGAAGCCTGTGCGTCGTGATGTACCGGTCCGCAGGCATCGCGATCAACGCGGGCATGACACTGATCGCCACGGCGAACAGCACTCCGGCGACGATGCCGGTGCCCAGGATCACGGCGACGCTCAGCACTTGCAGCAACACCATGCTCATCCCTCTCTCGACTGTGGGTCCACGGTCAGTTCGCGGCAACGTCGCAGGGATCTCTCGGCGGGTACTGGAAGACCGGTCGAATCCGGGACGCGGCCGCGGGCCGGGCTCCGCAGCACCACGGCGCCGGGGGAGCGCTCGCGACCGCCCCGGCCCACTCCGGCTCAAGTCCTTCTGGAGGAAGGGTGGTCACGCTGCCGTCCGGGTCCTTCAGCGGGCTCACGACAGTGAGGAGAGGAAACCGGATGAGTGATTTCACTCTGCAGGAGCTGACCGCGAAGCTGCGCGAGTGCGCGGGCGAGCCCGACGGTGTCGACCTCGACGGAGACGTCCAGGACACCCCCTTCATGGAACTCGGATACGACTCGCTCGCGCTGCTCCAGGTGACCGGTGTCATCAAGCGGGAGCGCAGGATCGACCTTTCGGACGACGCCGTGGTCGAGGCGGAAACACCGCGCATCCTGCTGAAGATGATCAATACCAGCCTGGCGCAACCCAGCTGACCAGCACAGCACGGCCGTCCCGCCGGGCGACCGGTCGCTGTCGAGATCGAATTCTGTGGGAGGAATCGGATGCCGTACGGAGCGATCATGTACCGGGTGAAGCCCGGTCACGAGGATGAGATCGCCAAGATCTTCGAGAATTTCAACCGGGTGGACACCGCGGACCTGCGGTCCGACGACGGTCAGCAGACCGGTCGCATTCTCGGGACCGGACTCTTCATCAAGGACGATGTGATGGTCCGGGTCATCCACTACGAGGGTGATCTGGCTGCCGTGGGCAAGCACATGGCCACCCAACCGGGCGTGCATGCGGCCGAGGCCCGGTTGGCTCCCTATCTGCAGGAGGAGCGGGACACATCGTCCCCGCGGGCGTTCGGCGAGTACTTCCGGAATGCCTCCATGCGCAGCCTCCTCCAACTCGACGTGGAAACGCTGGAGACCAAGGCGTGACCGCACCCTGACGGGGTCGTCTCCCGGAGCTCCGTGCGATCGGGCCGATCGCACGGAGCTCCGGCGCGTCCCCGGCCGGCCGCCCGGCCCACCGGCTCCGACGCGCTCCGATGCGCGATGCAGTCCGATTCGAGCAGGTCTTTAGAGCCAGCTGTGACGGTTCCGGCTGATGGTTCGAGGAACTCGTATGAAGGAGGTCGACGGTGCACCGGACATTAATCGTGGCGAAGATGCAGCCGGGTAAGGCAGACGACATCGCGAAGATCTTCGCTGAGTCGGATGCGTCGGATCTGCCGCACATGATCGGCGTGTCGCGACGGACCCTCTTCGCTTTCCACGATCTGTACTTTCACCTGGTCGAGGCGGACGCGGACATCACCGACGGCCTCTACCGGGCGCGCAGCCACCCGCTCTACGACGACATCAACCGCAAGCTCGCGGAGTGCGTGTCACCGTACGACCCGAACTGGAAAGAGCCCAAGGACGCCATGGCCGTGCCCTTCTACGTGTGGACTCCGGAGCAGGGGAGGATCCAATGACCACGCAGCAGCCTGTGCGCATCTCGGCGAACGAGGTCGCGTCCAACCGCAAGCGCGGTGGCGACATCCGGGTAACGCTCAGTCCGGTGACTGCGGGCTCGACCTCGGGCTTCGGCGGAGTGATGTACCTGGACCCGTCGGAGTTCGTGACCGAGCACTACCACCCGTACTCCGAGGAGTTCATCCACGTCATCGCCGGAGAACTGGAGATGACGCTCGACGGTGAACCGCTCAAACTCGGCCCGGGGGACTCCCTGCTGGTGCCGATCGGTGTACGCCACCGGCTGGTCAACATCGGTGAGGTCCAGGCGCACTGTGCCTTCCACCTCTCCCCGTTGGCACCCCGGCCCGACCTCGGCCATGTGGACACCGAGAAGCCGACCAACCCCCAGGCGCCCAACCCGAACGTGGGCGGGGCCCCGTGAGCCGTCGCGCGGTGGTCACCGGGATCGGTGTCCTGGCACCAGGAAGCCTGGGCCGAGAGGGCTTCTGGGATCAGCTCTCCGCCGGCCGCACCGCCACCCGGCGCATCACCCTCTTCGATCCCGCGCCGTTCCGCTCCCAGGTGGCCGCGGAAGTCGACTTCGATCCGGCCGCCGCCGGTCTGACTCCCCAGCAGATCCGCCGGATGGACCGTGCCGCGCAGTTCGCCGTGGTGTGCGCACGCGAGGCGCTCGCGGACAGCGGAGCCGAACTCGCCGCGCTCCCGCCGGAGCGGATCGCGGTGTCCATCGGCAGCGCGGTCGGCTGCACCATGGGCCTGGAGGAGGAGTACGTCACCCTCAGCGACGGCGGCAAGAACTGGCTCGTCGACAGCAGTTACGGGGTACCGCACCTCTACGGCTACATGGTGCCCAGCACCCTGGCGGTGGAGGTCGCCCACGCGGTGGGAGCCGAGGGCCCCGTGTCCCTGGTCTCCACCGGCTGCACCTCGGGTCTGGACTCCATCGGACATGGAGTGCAGCTGATCGAGGAGGGTTCCGCCGACATCGTACTGGCGGGCGCCACCGACGCCCCGCTCTCCCCGATCACCGCCGCCTGCTTCGACGCGATCAAGGCGACCACGCCGAACAACGCCGACCCGGAACACGCCTCGCGGCCGTTCGACCGGGACCGCGACGGCTTCGTCCTGGCCGAGGGCTCGGCGGTCCTCATCCTGGAGGAGAAGTCGGCCGCGGAAGCTCGCGGCGCCCGCATCTACGGGGAGTTCGTCGGGTTCGCCGGACGCAGCAACGCCTTCCACATGACCGGTCTCAAGGCCGAGGGCCGGGAGATGGCGGAGGCCATCAGGGCCGCCCTCGACCAGGCGAAACTCGACCCGACCGCCGTCGGCTACATCAACGCCCACGGCTCGGGCACCAAACAGAACGACCGGCACGAGACCGCCGCGTTCAAGCGGAGCCTGGGCGACCACGCCTACCACGTGCCGGTCAGCTCCATCAAGTCCATGGTCGGCCACTCGCTGGGAGCGATCGGTTCCATCGAGGTCGCGGCCTGCGCGCTGGCCCTGGACCGCCAGGTGGTCCCGCCCACCGCCAACCTGAAGAACCCCGACGCCGAGTGCGACCTGGACTACGTGCCGGTCACCGCCC
Organism: Streptomyces sp. H39-C1; assembly: GCF_027158125.1. Taxonomy (NCBI): domain Bacteria; kingdom Bacillati; phylum Actinomycetota; class Actinomycetes; order Kitasatosporales; family Streptomycetaceae; genus Streptomyces; species Streptomyces sp. H39-C1. The sequence goes on along the minus strand of NZ_JAPVLS010000021.1, from coordinate 85,900 downwards.
GGGACCACGCCATGGATGTGGTGCTCAGCGTGGGCAGCGGATTCGGCGGCTTCCAGAGCGCGATGGTGCTGGCCAGGCCCGGCGCTGTCCCGTATGAGAGGAGCTGACGGTGAGCAGCGCGACGAACGGATCGTCGGCCGCCCCGGTGATCACCGGTCTGGGAGTCACCGCGCCGACGGGTCTGACGGCGGACGAGCACTGGGCGGCGGTCCTGGCCGGGAAGCCGGCCATCGGCCGGATCACCCGTTTCGACCCGTCCAGCTATCCGGTCCAACTCGCCGGAGAGGTAGCGGACTTCGACACCAAGGCCAGGGTGCCCAGCCGGCTGATCCACCAGACGGACCGCTGGACCCACCTGGGTCTGTCCGCCGCCGCCGAGGCGCTGGAGGATGCCGAGGTGGTGCCGGCCGAACTGCCCGAGTTCGAGATGGCCGTGGTCACCGCGGCTTCCTCCGGCGGCACCGAGTTCGGCCAGCACGAGATGGAGAACCTGTACCAGCACGACCCGTCCTGGGTCGGTGCCTACCAGTCGATCGCCTGGTTCTACGCGGCGTCCACCGGTCAGATCTCCATCCGGCACGGCATGCGCGGACCCTGCGGTGTGCTCTGCTGCGAGCAGGCCGGCGGGCTGGACGCGATCGGGCAGAGCCGTCGGCTGCTGCGTGGCAGCTCCCGGCTGGTCGTGACCGGCGGAACGGACGCCTCGCTGTGTCCGTACGGTCTGACCGCCCAGTTGAGCACCGGGAACCTGTCCACCGTCAGCGACCCGGGACGGGCCTACCTGCCGTTCGACACCGCGGCCAGCGGCTATGTGCCCGGTGAGGGTGGCGCGATGCTGATCCTGGAACGGGCCGCGGACGCGGAGGCTCGCGGCGCCGGCGGCTACGCCCGGGTGCTCGGTTACGCGGCGGGGTTCGACCCGGCGCCCGGATCCGAGCGCCCGCCGGCGCTGCGCCGCACTCTGGAGGCGGCCCTCGCGGACGCCGGAGTGACACCCGCCGGGGTCGACGTGGTCTTCGCGGACGCGTCGGGTGTTCCCGCACAGGACGCGGCGGAAGCCGCGGCGATCCGGGCCGTTTTCGGGCCGGGCAGCGTGCCGGTCACGGCTCCCAAGACGCTGACCGGACGGCTCTACGGCGGTGGTGCGGCCCTCGACGTGGCGACCGCCGCGCTGGCCCTGCGTGACCAGGTGATCCCGCACACCGTCGGACCCGAGTCACCGGTTCCCGGGTACGGCCTGGATCTGGTGCTCGGCGAACCACGGGCCGCCGCGCTGCGCACCGTACTGGTCCTGGCCCGGGGACACGGCGGTTTCAACGCGGCCTTGGTACTGGGACGTCCGGCTTCCTGACAGCGGAGCGGGACGAAGGCGAGAGACAAGGGAGAGTGGCGATGGCCGGGCACACCGACAACGAGATAGTGATCAACGCACCGATCGACGAGGTCTGGGAGAGCACCAACGACGTGGTCAACTGGCCGGATCTGTTCAGCGAGTACGCCAAGGCCGAGATCCTGGAACAGGACGGGCAGACCGTGACGTTCCGGCTGACCATGCACCCGGACGACGAAGGCCGGGTGTGGAGCTGGGTGTCGGAGCGCACCCCCGACCCGGTGACCCGCACGGTGCGCGCGCACCGGGTGGAGACCGGGCCGTTCGAGTTCATGAACATCTACTGGGAGTACACCGAGACACCCGAAGGCGTGCGGATGCGCTGGGTGCAGGACTTCCACATGAAGCCGCAGGCACCCGCGGACGATGCCGGCATGACCGAACACCTGAATCGGAACACTGCCATCCAGATGAAGCTCATCAAGGACAAGGTCGAGGCCGCTTCCCTCCGGAAGTAGCCGCGGACGTACCCCCGGAGGTCACCGGTGCCCGCTCTCCTCATCCCTCTCGTGCTGCTGATGAACGGGCTCGCGGCCGGATGCATGCTCGGTACGCTGCTCGGCGGCTGGCCACTGCTCGCGGGTCTGCCCGACGACGGCTACGTCCGGACCCACGCGTTCTTCTCCGGCCGCTACGACCCGTACATGCCCATCTGCACGCTGGGCACCCTGCTGGGCGACAGCGTTCTCGCCGCCGGTGTGGGTGACGGCTGGGCCAGGGCCTGCTTCACCGCCGCGGCACTGCTCGCGCTCTGCACCGTGGTCATCTCCTTCGCCAAGAACGTCCCCGTCAACCGGTGGATCCGCACCGTGGACCCGGACAACCTGCCTACCGGCTTCGACGCCACGGAGCGCCGCAGCCAGTGGGGCCTGTGGAACAAGCGGCGCAGCGTGATCACCATGCTCGCCCTGCTGTCCAACTGCGCGGCGCTGGCCACGCTTCTTTGAGGAGGAACAGATGGATCTCGAACTGCAAGGAAAGAAGGCGCTGGTCACCGGCGGCACCCGTGGTGTCGGACGCGGCATAGTGCTCGCACTGGCCCGCGCCGGCGTCGATGTCATCACCTGCTACCTACAGGAAGGGGAGCGGGTCGCCACCCTGGAGCGCGAGCTCAAGGAGATCGGCGGCGACCACCACGTGCTGCGCGCCGACCTGAGTGACCCCGCGCAGGTCGCGAGCCTGCTGGAGCAGGCGGGCAGCCTGTACGGCCACCTCGACCTGGTGGTCAACAACGCGGGCACCATCAGCCACATCCCCTACGCGAAGCTCCCGTTCGAGGAATGGCAGCGCATCGTCGCCACCAACCTCACCGCCACCCACCTGGTGACGCAGAACGCCCTGCCGCTACTGGGCGAGGGCTCCTCCGTCGTGAGCATCGGATCCAAGGGCGCGGAGGCGGGGATCCCGCTGCGGGCGCACTACACGGCGACGAAGTCGGCACTGGTCGGGCTCACCCGCTCGCTCGCCAAGGAGCTGGGCTCCCAGGGTATCCGGATCAACGTGGTCGCCCTCGGCGTCATCGAGACCGAGGCGCTCTACGACCTGCCGCAGGAGCAGCAGGACCTGATGGTCCAGCGCTACAGCAGCAAGACCGCGCTCGGCCGGCTCGGCCGGACCGACGAGGTCGCCGGCGCCATCCTGTGGCTCGCCAGTGACCTGTCCCGCTACGTCACCGGTGCCACCATCTCGGTCGACGGGGGAATCTCCTGATGGCCGGCGGAGCCTTCCGGGTGATGCTGGAAATGACGATCAAGCCCGGTCTGTCGGCGGAGTTCGAGCAGGAGTGGCGCAGTGGTACCGACGCGGTCACCGGCCACCCCGCGAACATCGGCCAGTGGCTGGCTCGCAGCACCGCCGACGAGGACACCTACTACATCGTCAGCGACTGGGTCGACGAGACGGGCTTCCGGGCGTTCGAGGACGGCAAGGCGCACGTCGCCCATCGCGAGCGACTGCACGCCTACCGCGCCTCGGCGACCTTCGACACCATGCGGGTGGTCGAGCACATCCAGGGAGCCGCCCATGCCGCCTGAGGCGGGCGAGGTCCTGGTGATGATCCATCACCAGGCCCGGGACGAGGCCGAGCTGGCCGCGGTGCGCGAGGCGTACCACGTGGTCAGCCGGCGGCTCGCCGACGTGCCGGGAATGCTCGCCAATGAGTTGCTGCAGTCCGCCCTCGACCCCTCGGCCCTGACCGTGGTGAGCCGGTGGGCGGATCTCGCGGCCTTCCAGTCATGGGAAGAGGGCGCCGGGCACCGCGCGGACACCGCTCCGCTGCGGCCGTACCGCGACACACGACTCTCCGCTCCGTTCGGTATCTACCGGGTCGACGCGGCGTACTGAAGGAGGAGCAGATGGAGCAGGGACTGGCCGGCAAACGCGTACTGATCACCGGCGGTACGCGCGGCATCGGAAGGGCGGCGGCACTGGCCTTCGCGCGCGCCGGCGCTCGCGTCGTGGTGGTGTCGCGCAGCGCGGGGGAGGACGGCGAGTCACTCGCCCGCGAGTTGAAGGAGACCGGTGACGGACATCTGCTGCTGCGCGCGGACGTGACCGACGCCGCCGACGTCCGTACGGTGGCCGCACAGGTGAGGGAGGCCGTCGGGGGGCTCGACGTTCTCGTGAACAATGTCGGAGTGGACGGCCAGGTCTGGTTCGCGGAGCTGCCCGAGTCCGAATGGCACCGGGTTTTCGACCACAACGTCACCTCGGCCTACCTGATGACCCAGGCCGCGCTCGACCTGCTCGTCGACGGTGCCTCGGTGGTGAACATCGGATCCTCGGTGGCGCTGCGCGGCCGGGTCCGCGGAGTGCACTACACCGCCTCCAAAGCCGCGCTGATCGGGCTCACCCGCGCGCTGTGCAAGGAACTCGGGCCTCGTTCGATCCGCGTGAACACCATCGCGCCGGGTCTCACCGAGACCGAACCGGGCGCCGGTCTGCCGCCGGAGGCCGTGGAGCGGATCGTCGGGATGACCGCGCTCGGCCGGATCTGCACTCCGCAGGACGTGGCGGGCGCCGTGCTCTTTCTGGCCGGCGACACCTCCCGCTACATCTCGGGCGCCACGCTCAATGTCGACGGCGGGGTCTGACCGTGGACATCGGACTCGGGCTGCCCACCACCGTTCCCGACAAGTCCGGGCCTGGACTGGCCGCCTGGGCGCGTGCGGCCGAGGACTCAGGTTTCACCACTCTGGGCGTGCTGGACCGGCTGGTGTATGACAACTTCGAACCGTTGATGTCGCTGGCGGTGGCGGCCGCGGTCACCACCCGCATCAAGCTGGCCAGCACCATTCTCATAGCCGGCTATCGCGGTGGGGCGGCGCTGCTCGCCAAGCAGACGGCGACCCTCGACGCGGTCTCCGGGGGGCGGTTCACGCTCGGTGTCGCCGCCGGAGGCCGTGACGACGACTACAAGGCCACCGGCGCCGACTACGCCGGTCGGGGGGCGCGGCTGGACGAACTCCTCGGTGAACTCCGCGACATCTGGAGCGGGGAGGGTCCGGGGCCCGTCATCGGTCCGCTCCCCGCCGGGCAGGGCGGTATCCCGCTGCTGGTCGGAGGCCATTCCCGGACCGCGATGAGGCGTTCGGCGAGATTCGGCACCGGCTGGATCGCGGGCGGCAGCTCGGCCACGGCCTACGGGGAACTGGTCCGCCAGGCACAGCACGAATGGACGCTGGCCGGGCGCACCGAACGGCCCAGGATGGTCTCGCTGGTGTATGCGTGCCTCGGCCCGGACGCCGGATCGACGGCGGGCCGCTATCTGCGCGACTACTACTCGTTCATCGGCGTGAAGGCCGAACGGGCCGCCAGCGGCGTGCTCGTGGACGCGGCGCAGATCCGTGACGCGGCCCAGGCGTACGCGGAGGCCGGTTGTGACGAGCTGATCCTGCTGCCGTGCACCGCGGACTCCCAGCAGGTGAGTCTGCTCGCGAAGGCGGCCCTGTAGCCCCTTTTCAGGGACTTCGCACACAAGATTCCGGCCCGGACTCGTACCATGAGTCCGGGCCGGGATCTTGTGTGCGTGTTGGCCTGCGGGTGGGGCCGCGGGGCGGTGGAGTGCCGGAGGCGCCCGTCACGTCAGGTGTGACGGGCGCCTCCGGCGGCTGTGGGACGGAGCTGTGTTACCCGAGGCCGGCGGCCCGGGAGAGGACCTCGGTCAGCACCTGCTGCGGGTCCGCCACCGGCCCCTGCGAGCGCCATGCGACGAACGCGTCCGGGCGGACCAGTACCGCGCCACCCGGGCCCACGCCGTACACCGAACCCCAGTCGCGCTCCTCGCCCGGTGTCAGCTCGGCGCCAGGGCCCACCAGGTGGGCCCTGAGCGGCACACCGAGCTCTGCGGCGGCCTTCACCGCGGACTCGGCCCACGCGGCGCCGGAGGCGTCCGTGAGGAGCACGTAGGAGTCCCAGAACAGGTCGATGGTGGAAAGCTTCGAACCGTTCCGCTCCACCCATAGGTGCGGCGCCCTGGTGCCGGGCTCGCCCTTCAGTTCCAGGTGCGGAGTGAGCACCGGACCGGTCTGGTCGTGAGTGATGGCCTCCGACTTGTACCGGTACCCGAGGGTGATGATGATGTCGTCCACCATCGTCGCCCGGTCCTCGTCGGTGGCGTAGCCGTGCCGGATGCGGTTGCGCACCATGGCCTGCTCGGCCATGGCGGAGCCGACCGCGTGCCGCTCCTCGTGGTAGCTGTCCAGCAGGACGTCCCCGGCCCAGCCCTTGATGACGGCGGCCAGTTTCCACGACAGGTTGTGCGCGTCGTGGATGCCGGTGTTGGCTCCGAACCCGCCGGCAGGCGGGTGCAGATGGGCGGCGTCCCCGGCCAGGAAGATCCGTCCGGTCCTGAACCGCTCGGCGACCAGCTGGGCGCCCTGCCAGGGAACCTTGGCGACGATCTCCACGTCCATGTCGGGACGGCCGGAACCGGTCCTGACGATGTCGATGCAGCGCTCGTCGGTGAAGTCCTCGGGCTTCTCGCCCTTGTCCGGGAAGTAGATCGGGGCGGCCAGGAAGGGGTCGCAGCCGTGCAGCCGGGACAGGCCCATCAGAGTCCCGTTGACATTGGCGTAGCACAGGATGAACGGGCGGTGCTTGATCAGTGATTCCAGCTCCGGAGCCTTGAAGTAGATGCTCAGAGCGTCGAACACCGTTCCGCGGCCGCTGCGTTCCACGCCCAGCTCGGTCCGCACATGGCTGTTGGCGCCGTCCGCGCCGACCAGGTAGCCGGCCCTGATGGTGTAGCGCCGACCGGTCTCCAGCTCCTCGGCGACGGCCGTCACGCCCTCGTCGTCCTGGGTGAACTCGATCAGCTTGGTTCCGAACCTGATGTCGGCACCGAACTCCCGGGCCTTGTCGACCAGGACCCGCTCGTAGCGGTCCTGGCCGCAGCCCATCACGCGTTCGGGGCTGACGGTGGGTCCGTCCAGTGAGGGCGACTCGAGGACGACGGCGTTGTCGATGTCGGCGAAGGTGTCGACCTGGATGATCCCGCCCTCGAAGAAGGGGTGCGAGTCTCCCATCTCCAGGGCCCGGATGTCCTTGCCGATTCCGGCGGCACGGAACAACTCCAGGGTGCGCGACTGCAGGCCGGGGGCCCGCGGCAGCGTGGAGGTCGCCGTGCGCTTTTCCAGCAGAAGAGTACTGATCCCGTGGCGCCCGCTGAACAGGGCGGTGGACAGCCCGACCGGTCCGGCACCGACGATCAGTACAGGGATGTTCACGTCATACATGCGTATCCCCTCAGGAACACTGCCATGCGGACTGTCCGCGGCACAGGTAAGGGGTACTGACCGGTGCTCAAGGATGCCTGGCCTCCCGGTCGGGTCCGTTGGCCCGCCTGCGGTTCGAGGCGTGTTCGAGGTCAGCTCCACGGCCGGCTGCGAGCGTCACGACGATGACACCGGCGCCTGGTGGCCAGGCGTCCAGGAAGGAGTCCGCCCGATGACGACCACCCCCCCGGACGTCAGTACGGCCGCCGGGATCCTCCGGCTCGGCAACGCGTTCTGCGATGCCAAGGCCCTGCTGACCGCCGTGGAACTCGATCTGTTCACGCAACTGCAGGAGGCCCCGTCCGGCGGGGCGACCGCCGAGGAGATCAAGGGGCTGCTGTCACTGCACGGCCGGGGCCTCAGCGACTTTCTCGATCTGCTGGTGGCCCTGAAGGTGCTGCAGCGCACCGACGGCGTCTACCGCAACGCGCCGGGTACGGCCAAGCACCTGGTCCGCACCGGGGACGCCTATGTGGGTGGCTTCCTGCTGCGGTCCAGCCGCAACCTCTACCCGGCCTGGGGTCGGCTGGAGGAGGCGCTGCGCACCGGCAAGCAGCAGTCGGGCAGCCACTACGACGAAGTCACGCAAAACCCCGCGATCCTGCGCCAGTTCATCGGCAGCATGGATGCCTTCACCAACGTTCTCGGTGCCCAGCTGATCGAGGCGTTCGACTGGTCCGGATTCACGTCCGTACTGGACGTCGGTGGCGCCCGGGGCAATCTGTGCTCCCAGATCGTCAAGGCCCAGCCGCATCTGGCCGGGCATGTCTTCGATCTTCCGGAGATGGCGCCCTTCGCGAAGGAACTCGCGGAGGAACTCGGCATCCCCGGCAAGGTGGAGTTCCACGGCGGCAGCTTCTTCAGCGACCCGCTGCCGCAGGCTGAGATCGTGGTCATGGGCCATGTCCTGCACGACTGGGACCCCAGCCAGCGCAGCTACCTCATCCACAAGGCGTACGACGCTGTACTGCCCGGTGGAACGCTGCTCGTCTACGACCGGATGCTCGACGACGAGCCGGAGCACGCCGAGAACCTGGTGATCAGCCTCGACATGCTGCTGGTCACCGACGGCGGTTCCGAATACCCGGCCGCGGAGATCGTCGGATACGCGGAGCACGCCGGCTTCGCCGGCACCGAGGTCAAGCTGCTCGGCGACTACGACACGCTCGTTGTCGCCCGTAAGGCCGCCTGAGCACCGCCACTGCCGTACACAGCACTCCGCCCCCGGTCCTGGAAGAGGACCGGGGGCGGAGTGCTGTGTACGGGGCTGTGTCAGCTCGCCGGCTCGGGCTCCGGCTGCTTGTCCGCGACCCCGGCGCGGGACCGCGGGATCTGCGTGCCGAACACGCGGCGGGACGGCCACCAGGTGCGGTCGTCCAGCTGCAGCGCGAGCGCCGGAACCAGCAGGGACCGGACCACGATGGTGTCGAGCAGCACGCCGAACGCGACGATGAACGCCTGCTCGGCCATCGACACCATCGGCAGGACCGCCAGCGCCGCGAAGGTCGCGGCCAGCACCACGCCGGCCGAGGTGATGACCCCGCCGGTGCGCTGCAGCGCGGTGAGCGTGCCGGCCCTGGTGCCGTGCGCCAGCGACTCCTCCCTCACCCGGTGCATGAGGAAGATGTTGTAGTCCACGCCGAATGCCACCAGGAACACGAAGCCCATCAACGGGACCGACGGGTCGGCGTTGGCGAAGTGGAAGACGTGATTGAACACCAGTGCGGAGATTCCCATGGTGGCCGCGTACGACAGCACCACGGTGCCGATGAGCAGCAGCGGCGCCACCAGCGCCCGCAGTAGCAGCGCCAGCACGATCAGAATCGCCACCAGCACCAGCGGAACCACGACCTTGAGGTCCCGGATTCCACCGGCCCGGGTGTCGATGGAGATGGCGGTGAAGCCGCCGACCTTGGCATCCGCGTCCGGAACCGCGTGCACCGCGACCCGGATCTGCTTGACGGTGTCCACGGCCGCCGGTCCGTCGGGTGTGGCGGCGAGCACCGCGTCGACCTCGGCCAGCCCGTTGACCACCTTGTTCAGCCGGGTGACGGAGGTGACACCGCTCACCTTGCTCGTGGCCGCGACGACCTGGTCCGCCGTGGCGGCCTTGGTGATGATGGACACCGGCGTGCCCGAGCCGCCCGCGAAGTGGGCGCCGAGGATCTTCTGGCCGGTCGAGGAGTCGGTCGTCTTGGTGAAACTGTCGGTGATGGCGATCCCGGACGCCTTGAACTGCGGGACGAAGCAGGCAGCGAGCAGCAGCACGACGCCCGCGGTGAGCCAGACCCTCCTGGGCTTGCGGCCGACCAGGCCCGCGACCCGGCCCCACAGACCACTACCGGTGCGCTCGGCGGTACCGAAGGCGGGCCGGAACGGCCAGAAGACGCCACGGCCGGCGAGGGCCAGGACGGCGGGGATGAAGGTCAGTGCGGCCAGCATGGAGGCCGCGACGCCGATCGCGGCGACCGGTCCCATGCTGCGGTTGCTGTTGAGGTTGCTGAAGAGCAGGCACAGGGTGCCCAGGATGACGGTACCGCCCGAGGCGAGCACCGGCTTGAGGATCGCTCGCCAGGCGGTGCCCAGGGCCTCGTACTTGTTCTGGGTGCGGCGCAGTTCCTCCTGGTAGCGGGCGATGAGCAGCAGCGAGTAGTCGGTGGTCGCGCCGACCACCAGCACTGACAGCACGCCCTGGCTCTGGCCGGTGAAGGTGATCGAGCCGTGCTTGGCGAGCCCGTAGACCACGGCCCCGGCCACGCCGCTGGCGCACATGACTCCGAGCAGGACCAGGAACGGCAGCGTGGGACTGCGGTAGACCAGCAGCAGGACCAGGATCACCAGTCCGACGGCGACCAGCAGCAGCTGCCCGTCGATATTGCTGAACGCCCCGGCGAAGTCGGCGAACATCCCGCCGAGTCCGGTGACATGCCCGGCCAGCCCCGGGTGCTGCGACGCGTTCGCCCGCAGCACCTTGACCGCGTCGCTGACCGGCTTGGCCTGGTTGACGAGCGGAACGGTGAACTGCAGGGCGCGGCCGTCCTTCGACACGCTCACCGGGCTCACGGGGCCGCGCAGGCCGGCCAGCTTTCCCGCGGCGGCGGCGTCGGACCGTACGGCGGCCTGGTCGGCGGAGGTGACACCGGACGCCCGTTCGTAGACCACTACGGCGGGGTAGGTCTTGTTGTCGGAGAACGTGGACTGCAACTGGTCGGCGTGTACTGACTCGGCCTTGGCGGGCAGGTACGCCGCGCCGTCGTTCGTGGCCACATCGCCCAGTTTCTGACTGAACGAGCCGGTCGCACCGCTCACCAGGAGCCATCCGAGGATGAGCAACAGCGGCACCAGCCACCGCAGCCGGCGACCTGACGCCTCCGTGCGCCTAGGGGTCATGGTGGGGTTCCTCCGTACATTCGGTGACACATCGCGTGATGCGGGGGTGCTCATGGTCCCGCTCGGGGCTTGAGCGCAGGTCGAGCGACCGGCGCGTACAATTTCGGCCCCTGTTGGCCTGAAGCGGGCCTGTATCGGGGGAGTCCCGCCCGCTGGCCCGGCCGGTGACCGGCCCTTTCGAGCACCCGTCCAGCGGACCTCCACCCGGTGGGGACACGGTGTGCCGATCGCGTGCCCTCACTACCTGAAGTTGCATTCGTCGGAGGATGGAGATGTCCATGCGTGAGTCGACCCAGATCCTCGTAGTGGGAGGCGGACCCGCGGGAGCCACCGCGGCCGGCCTGTTGGCGAAGGAGGGATTCGAAGTCACGCTGCTGGAGCGGGAGCGCTTCCCGCGCTATCACATCGGCGAGTCGATCCTGCCGTCCTGCCGGCCGATCCTGGAGCTGCTCGGCGTATGGGACAAGGTGGAACGCCACGGCTTCCAGCCCAAGGGAGGCGCCTACTTCTTCTGGGGGGACGAGGAGTGGGAGGTCCGCTTCAGCGCCATGGGCGATGACAACCCCAGTGCCTGGCAGGTCGTCAGGTCCGAGTTCGACGAGATCCTCCTGGACCATGCCCGCGAGCTGGGCGTCGAGGTCGTCGAGGGCATCTCCGTCAAGGAGCTGGAATTCGACGGGGACCGTCCGGTGGCCGCGCTGTGGGCCGAGACCAAGGACGCCGCCAGTAAGGGCCGCATCGCCTTCGACTACATCGTCGACGCCTCCGGCCGCAACGGTGTCATCGCCACCAAGCACCTGAAGAACCGCAAGCTCCACGAGGTCTTCCGCAACGTCGCGGCCTGGACGTACTGGAAGGGCGCCAAGCCGCTGCCCAAGGGCCCCGCGGGCGCCATCGGGGTGGCCTCGACGGCCGAGGGCTGGTTCTGGGTGATCCCGCTGCACGACGGCACCACCAGCATCGGGCTGGTCACCGGCAGGGACAGGTTCAACGCGCAGCGCGCCGAACTGGGCAGCATCCAGGCCGTCTACGACCAGTCGGTCGAGCAGTCGGCCATCATTCAGGAGCTGATCGCCGGCGCGGAGCGGGTCGCCGACTTCAAGGTCGAGCAGGACTACTCCTACGCCGCGGAGTCCTTCGGCGGCCCCGGCTTCCTGCTCAGCGGCGACGCCGCCTGCTTCCTGGACCCGCTGCTGTCCACCGGCGTCCACCTCGCCACCTACAGCGCCATGCTGGCCGCCGCCTCCATCTCCAGCGTGCTGCGCGGAGAGGTGACGGAGGAGCAGGCCTGGGAGTTCTACGGGACGGTCTACCGCCACGCCTACGAGCGACTGCTGGTCCTGGTGTCCGTCTTCTACGAGAGCTACCGCGGCAAGGACTACCACTTCTACAACGCGCAGCGGCTCACCGAGCAGCAGCGCGACGGGCTCAACATCCAGGATGCCTTCGACCGGATCATCACCGGCATCGCCGACCTTGAGGACGCCCAGGACGTCTACGCCAAGGTGCAGCAGCACCTCACCGGCGCGGAGAGCGGCGACCCCATCCCGTTGAACAACCTCAACCGGGTGCACGAGCAGAAGGCGGCGCCGATGACCGAGGAGAGCGCAGTGAGGGGGCTGTATCTCTCCTTCTTCCCCAAGCTCGGTCTGCGGCGGGCCGGCGAGTGAGCGCGGTGTGGGCGGCGTCCTGACACTGGTTGTCCGTGAAGGACCCGGGAACGGCCCAGCGGCCGGGGGCGGGAGCCGAGGCTCCCGCCCCCAGCCGTTCGCCGTGCACACTCGGCAGCACGGCACGGCACGGCACGGCACAGCACGGCAGCGGGCGGAAGGGGAGTTCCCCCTCCGCCCGCTGCCGTGTGGCCCGACTTCTAGGCCGAGTGCGCGACGCGCTCGGCTTCCCGCTCGGATTCCAGGTTCGGTTCCACCACCACCAGTGATGCCGGCAGGGTGTCGCGTTCGATCTGCTCGGTCGGGTAGATCAGCCGCAGGATCGGTCCTGCCATGAAGGTAGTGACCATGGCCATCACGACCATCAGCGAGTACAGCCCCTTGTCGAGGACGCCGAGCTGCACGCCCACGGTGAGGATGACCAGCTCCGTCAGCCCGCGGGTGTTCATCAAGGTGGCCAGTACGCCGGAGTGCCGGGTGGAGACGCCCTGCAGCTTCGCCCCGGTGAAGGCTCCGATGAACTTGCCGGAGATGGCCACCAGCAGGATCAGTCCGAGCTCGCCCAGATCGCGCGTGCTCAGGTGCGACAGGTCGACCTTCAGCCCGGCGGTGACGAAGAAGACCGGGAGCAGGAAGACCATGCCGACGTTCTCGAAGCTGTTCAACAGTCCTTCGCGGACGACCTGCGGGCCGCCGCGCGGCATGACGAGTCCGAAGACGAAGGCGCCGAAGATGAAGTGCACGCCCATCCACTCGGTGGCCCAGCAGGACAGCATCAGCCCGATCAGCACCGGGGTCAGCACCTGCGGCGAGAGCCGGCCGGACGTCGAGTGCGTGGCGAACAGCCGCCGGAACAGTGGTCGGACCACGCCGATCATCAGGGCCAGATAGACCGGTGCGAGCAGGGTGTGCCACTGCCCGGTACCGCTGGCGATGGTGGTCACCACCGCCAGCAGCGACCAGGCCAGCAGGTCGTCGACGGCCGCGCAGGCCAGCGCCAGGCTGCCGACGGGTGTGCGCTGCATTCCGCGGTCCGTCAGGATCCGTGCGAGCACCGGAAAGGCGGTCACCGACATCGCCGCTCCGAAGAAGAGGACGAAACCGGCGGTGCTGTGGGCCGGGTGACGGTGGCTCAGGTGCAGTGCCAGTACCACCCCGAGGCCGAACGGCAGCAGGATCGAGCTGAGTGACACCGCGGCGGCGATCCGGCCGCGGCCGCGCACCAGGGAGTGTTCGAGCTCGAAGCCGATGACGAACATGAAGAGGATCAGCCCGAGGTTGGCCAGTGCCGAGAGGAACGGACCGACCGAGGCAGGGAAGAGGTGCCGGGCGACAGCGCCGTTGAAGAGCGTGGGGCCGAGCAGTATCCCGCCCAGGATCTCACCCAGCACGGGAGGTTGGCCGATGGCCTTCGCGCCGGCGCCCAACAGTCGGGCTAATAGCAGGATTACGGCGATTCCCAAGAACAGTGTGGCAGCCTGACTTCCTGTCATGGCGTCTACTCCTCGTATGTGGCGGACAGTGTCATGTCATGCCCCGCGGGGAGCGGGTGACCGGGACCCGTCGGGGCCCCGCCCGTCGGTCGGTACCGGGCTCCCACACCACTGGATGTCGCGTCACCTGACTGACATGCCTCCGATGAGTACCGGGCCTGCCTCAAGGACGCCTGGCAGACGAGTCAGGACCCGCCGCCACGGGGCCGCCGCGCCCGCCCGGGCGGCACCGGTCGACCGCAGCCCCATCGGAGTTCGAGCGGGAGCCGGGAACCTGTGCGCGGAAGCCTGGAGGAATGGAACCGTCCCACCGCCGATGGCCGGCCCCGAGCCGGCCGACGAACCGGTCCGGGGCGACATCGCCCTGCTGGAGTACCGACCGGTGCCAGGGTCTGTCCGGCTGGACAGGCCCTACCCGGCCCCGGTACGGACCCGACGACACAGCAAGAAGGTGTGTGGATGCCCATCCCGCTGCCCGACCCGATGAACCTGCCGGCCGAGCGACGCTGCCCGCTCGATCCGCCGGAAGAATACGCGCAGTTGCGTGCCGAACGGCCGCTGAGCCGTCTGCGGCTTCCGGGCGGGCGGATCGGCTGGCTCGTCACCCGCTACGAGGACGTGCGCGCGACGCTGGCGGACCAGCGCTTCAGCCCGCCCCTCATCCAGGTGACCCCCGCGACGGACCTGCCGCTGCCCGAGGAGGAGCTCCAGGTACCGCCCGGGGTGTTCTCCGCGATGGACCCTCCCGAGCAGAGCCGGTACCGCCGGCAGGTCAGCCGGTACTTCACCCGCAAGCGCACCCGTGAGATCACTCCCCGACTCACACAGATCATCAACGACCAGCTGACCGCCATGATCGACCACGGCCCGCCCGTCGATCTGGTCAGCTGGTTCTCCCAGCCCATCCCGACCCGCGTCATCACCGAGATGCTCGGCATCCCCGAGCCGCACCGGGCCGAGTACCAGCGCTGGATCCTGGCGATGCTCTCCCTGAAGACCGACGCCGACCAACTGCGCGAGGCCAGCGACGGCCTCTACGGAAGCCTGGGCGAACTCGTCCGTGCCAAGCGCACGGCGCCCGGGGACGACATCGTCAGCGACCTGCTGCACCACGGCACCAGTCCGCTCAACGACGACGAAGTCGTCGGCATCAGCGCGCTGCTGCTGATCGCCGGGCTGGAGACCACCGCCAACATGCTCGGCCTCGGCACGTTCGCCCTGCTGCAGAACCCTGACCAGGCCGCGAAACTGCGGGCCAACGAGGATCTGCTCGACACGGCTGTCGAGGAGCTGCTGCGATACCTGACCATCGTGCAGTTCGGCCTCACCCGCACGGCGCGTGAGGACACCGAGATCGCCGGGCAGCTGATCAGGGCCGGCGAGACCGTCGTCACCTCACTGGCCGCGGGCAACCGTGACCCCGGTGTGTACCCCGATCCGGACCAGCTGGACGTGAGCCGCCAGGGGGCGCCGCACATGGCGTTCGGCTTCGGTGTGCACCAGTGCCTCGGCGCCCATCTCGCGCGGGTGGAGATGAAGATTGCCTTCGAGGCCCTGCTGCGCAGACTGCCCGGGCTGCGGCTCGCGGTGCCGGCCGAGGAAGTGCCCACCGGTGTGGACAAGGTCTTCTACGGAGTCCACTCGCTCCCGGTGACCTGGGACACCTGATCCACCGCGGGAAGTGACAGCGCGAAACGAAGCCGGTCCCGGTCGAAAGCCGGGGCCGGCTTCTCGCTGCGCCACTGGGCCGCTCCGTCGCATCGGCTTCGCCAGGGCAGCGCCGAGCGGGCCCGGAGCTGCTTGCTCCGGGCCCGCCCGACCGACTGCCCTGCTGCGGATTCAGGAGGCGGTGGCCTCCAGCGCGTAGTAGAGCCAGGGGCAGGGAAGCGCGGTCGCGGTCGAGAGCTTCAGACCCGCGTCGGTGAACAGCTGGGCATACTCGCTCTGGCTGCGCTCCAGACCGGTGGTCATCACCAGCATCTCGATGTCGGAGATGGCACCGCCCAGCGCGTCGCCCGGGTCCTCGTCCTCGCCCTCGGAGAGCACTGAGGACAGCACGACCACCCGCCCGCCCGGTGCCATCGCCTTGCGGATGTTGGAGAGGATCTGGACGCTCTCCTCGTCGTTCCAGTCGTGGAGGATGTTCTTCAGCACGTACAGGTCGGCGCCCTCGGGAACCGAGTCGAAGAACGAGCCCACGACGACCTCGCAGCGGTCACCGACCCCGGCGTCCTCGATCACGGCAGCGGCCTCGACCACACCGTTGGCGGTGTCGAAGATGGTGCCCTGAAGGTGTGGATTGGCGGCCAGAATGGCGGTCAGGTGGGTGCCCTTGCCGCCACCGCAGTCCACGATGGTCTTGAACCGGCTGAAGTCGAAGTGCTCGACGATCGCCGGCACCTGGGCGTCGCTGCCTGCGGACATCGCGGCGTGGAAGGTGGCCGCGAGCTTGGGATTGGTCTTGATGTAGTCGAACAGCGGTGCGCCGTTGGCGATCTGGAACGCGTCCACACCGGTACGGATCGACTCCTCGAAAGCTCCCCAGGCCGCCCAGATCTCGGGCGCGGCGTGGTAGTCGGACAGCGGGCCGAAGAAGGCCGACAGCGGAGCGAGGTGGTAGCCCTCGCTGTCGACGGTGAGCAGCTTGGCCTTCGTGGCGGCGTACAGCAGGCGACGCAGGCTGCCGGCATGTGCGTCGGTGACCTCGACCAACTGTGCGGCGGTACGCGGCCCGTCGGCCAGGGCGTCGAGGACGCCGAGCGATGACACGGCGGCGCCTATCTGGTGCAGGGCGAAGCCGAAGGAAAGCGGAAGGTATTCCGCCGCGGTCGCCGGCTGTCCAGAGATCTGACTGCTCATTGCACTCCCCATGGTTCCTTAGTTCGGCCCGCCGCGCGGCGCGGCGGCGGTCAGTCCTTCCGGCACGACACCAGCGTGTCGTGGTCGGCCAGTGGCCGGTGGGTGATGGAGCTGAAGCCGGTGGCTCGGGCCTGTGCTCCCAGCTCGGCGACGGTGTACTCCCTGCCGCCTTCGGTGACCAGCAGCATGTTCAGGCTGGCCACCAGGTTCTCGGTGTCGTCCCGGCGTTCGCCGAGCATCCGGTCGTAGACCAGCACTGTGCCGCCGGGGCTCAGGGCCGTGTATGCCTTGGTCAGCAGCAGCCGGCGTTGGTCCGGGTCCCAGTCACTCAGGTTGTGGCCGAAGATGATCACGTCTGCCGGCGGCAGCGGATCTCTGAAGAAGTCTCCCGCGTGAAAGTGCGCCCGTTCCGTGAGGCCGAGTTCGGCCATGTGCTCGTCGAAGACCGGCTCCATCTGGGGCAGGTCGAAGACATGCCCGACCAGGTCGTCACGGGCGGCGAGCAGCTGCCCGGTCAGATGGCCCCGGCAGCCGCCGACGTCGAGGACGGTGCGGAACCTGGTGCCGTCCAGGGCGTCCAGAAGCTTGGCGCCGAACCCCTCGGTGAGGCCGTCCATCATCCGCGCGAAGCGGTCGACCGCCACCGGGTCCTGCAGCATTCCGGCGAAGTCGCCGTCGGCCTGCGGCTTGCCGGTGCGCAGTGCCTCTCCCAGCCGCCCGTAGACGTCGTACAGATTGATGTCCGCGCCGATCAGGAAGCCGGTGACGGCGCCCGGACGGCCGGCGACCAGATGGCGATCGGCGCCCTCGGCGTTGTGGTAGCGGCCGTCCACGTCCCGGCGCAGCAGGCCGCGGGCGGCCAGCAGGGCAAGGAACTCCGGCAGCCCGCGGCCGTGCAGGCGTAGGAGCGTGCGCAGTTCACCGGCGGTCGCCGGGTTCTGGGCGAGGACCGTGAACAGATCCAGACGGACGGCGGTGAGCAGGGCCTTGGCGTCGCAGAACGCGGTGCCGAGCCGGATGATCCCCGCTGCGGTCCCAGGGTCCGCTCCGGTCGATGTCATGGGCGGTTCTCCTTTCACCGGCGGCAATCTCGCAGCGGCGGACCGAGGATTGCTCGACTGGCGCTAGGGCCTGTCCGGCCGGACATGGGGCGGACATGAAGGGCACCTCATAGCTACCGCTGGGAGGTGGTCCCCGCCTCGGGCGGGTGCGGTGGGGCGGGTATCGACCGGGCTTCGAGCCGGTCACCAGACCGAGCGCCCAAGCTGTGCGCGATACAAGCGGTGAGTGTATTGAGAGGGCGGTTCCCGTATGAGTGAGTCGTGCCCCGTCGGCTACCCCATCCCCTGGGCCCCGACCCCGGACATCCCTGAGGAGTGGAAGGCACTGCGCGAGCGGTCGCTCGTGGAGATCACTCTGCCCAGCGGCGAACCCGCCGTGCTGGTCACCAGGTACAAGGACGTACGGCGGTTGTTCGCAGACGAGCGGCTGAGCCGCAACACGTTCGGCCGGGCGTCGAGGGTGTCCGCCAGCAACGACCTGTTCGGCGACCCGAATGTCGACAACGATCCACCGCGCTATCTGGAGGAGCGCTCCGTGGTGATGCGGGCGTTCAGCGCCCGCCGCATCGAGGCGCTGCGCGTGTTCGTCAAGAAGGTCGTCATCGACCTGCTGGACGAGATGGAGGCGGGACCGCAGCCCGCCGAGCTGATGGAGGCGTTCGCATATCCGCTCCCCATCCTGGTGATCTGCCAGATGCTGGGAGTGCCCGCGGAGGACCGCACGAAGTTCCGCCGACTGATCGACGGCTATCTGTCGGTGACCCGGCTGCCGGAGGACGAGGTCGAGGAGTGCCGCAAGCAGTACTGGGACTACCTCACCGAACTGATCGACTCCAAGCGGGCCCAGCCCGGTGACGACCTGATCAGCGAGCTGATCGAGATCAGCCGGGAGGACCCGGGCAAGCTGACCGACTACCAGCTGCAGAACTGGGTCAAGACCCTGCTGATCGCGGGCTATGTGACCACGGCCTCGCAGCTCGGTACCAGCATGGCCGTCCTGTTGCACCGCCCGGAGGTCGCCGACGATCTGAAGGCCGACCTGTCGCTGGTGCCGTCGGCGGTGGAGGAGCTGCTGCGCTACCAAATCATGGGCACCTCGCTGGGCACGCTGCGGTACGCGGTCGAGGACATCGAACTGTCCGACGGCGCCGTCGTCCCGAAGGGCTCCTCGGTCCTGCTCTCCCAGGAGTCCAACCACGACGAGGAGGTCTTCGAGGACCCGCTGACGCTGGACATCCGGCGCGAGGACAACCACCACCTGACCTTCGGTGCCGGCATCCACTTCTGCGCCGGCGCGGCACTGGCCCGCATGGAGCTGCAGGAGGCGACCGAGGGCCTGCTGCAGCGCTTCCCCGGACTGAAACTGGCCATCCCGGGTGACGAGTTGGTGCGTCCCGAGGGCGGCTTCCTCGCCGGGTACACCAACGTCCCTGTGACCTGGTGACGGCGGTGGGCAGCCTGAGAGTCTCCGCCAACCAGGACACGTGTGTGACGAGCAGCCTGTGCGTCTACCGGGTGCCCCAGGTGTTCGACCAGGACGAGGACGGCCTGGTACTCGTCGTGAACGCGGAGCCGCCGCAGGAGCTGCGTGAGGATTTGCTGCACGCCCAGCGGAGCTGTCCGACCCGGTCGATCCGGATCGAGGAACCGGCGGTCGGCGCCGGCGCCGACGGCGCCGACAGCGGTTCAGGGCAGGCCGCGACCGGTTGAGCACCGGGCAGAGTTCCGGCCGGGCCGCCGCACTCCGTACCCGGGGCCGGGGTGCGGCGAGCCCTCAAGCGGCAATGGAGGCAGCGGCAAGCGCCGCGTGCTGCCATGGCGGTATGCGTATCGTCTTCACTTCCTGGGCGTGGCCGTCACACCTCTACGCGATGGTGCCTCTCGCGTGGGCCTGCCGGGTCGCCGGTCATGATGTGCTGATGGCCAGTCAGCCGGCCCTCACATACGCCGTTCTGCGTACCGGCCTGCCCGCCGCACCGGTCGGGCAGAATGTGGACGCGGAGGCGGTCTTCCGGAACATCGTGCTGACGCCGCCTTCCGCGCAGCCGGGATCCGGCGGCGGTCCGCGCGTCCTCGACCTGCTGAGCAACCTGGCCCAGGCCATGGTCGACGACCTCGTCGAGCTCGGAAGGGAATGGCGCGCCGACCTGGTCGTCTTCGATCCCACGGCCTTCGCGGGGCCGCTGGCCGCCGCCAAGCTGGGCATCCCGGCCGTGCGCCATCTCTACGGCACCGATCTGATGAGCGTCGTCGGGCGGTTCGTGACCGGTGCGCTCGGTCCGCTGAGCGAGAAGCTCGGCCTGGACGGCGTGGACCCGTTCGGGGTGGGGACCGTGGACCCGTGCCCCGGGGGACTGCAGGTCCCCACCGCCTCGCGGCGCCTGCCGATGCGGTACATCCCGTACAACGGCCCGGGGCTGGCGCCGCCTCGGTTGCCCGAACGGTCGGGCCGGCCCCGTGTCTGCATCAGCTGGGGTACCACCATGGGCCGGCTGGATCCCGGGCTCTTCCTCGCCGGCGACGTGGCCCGGGCGATCGACGGCCTCGACGTGGATGTGGTGGTCGCGAGCACGCGCGGCCAGCGGGAGCTGCTCGGCACGCTGCCGGACGGCGTCGACGTGGTGGAGTCCGCACCATTGCACCTGCTGCTGCCCCAGTGCGACCTGATGGTCGCCCACGGCGGCGCGGGGACGCTGCTGACCGCCCTGTCCCAGGGTCTGCCTCAACTCCTCGTTCCCCGGCTGCCCGACCATGTGCGGCACTCGGGCCGGCTCGCCGAGGCGGGCGCCGGAGTCGTCCTCCCGGCGCCGGTGGACGGACCGGAGCCGATCCGCGAGCGGCTCGCCGAGTTGCTGGCCGGGCCCGGATACCGGGAGAGCGCCCAACGGCTGCAGGAGGAGATGCGCCGGCAGCCCGCACCGGCGCAGGTCGTCGGAGAGCTGGAGAGCATCGCTGCGGGCGCACCCGCGACGTGACGGTCGCGGCCGGCCGCCCCCCGACTCCGTGTCCAGGATTCTTCGACCGGCTCTCAGTGCCCCGGTGCGAGCCTCGCAGGACTTCCGGCCGGCCAGGGCCCAGGCCCTGTCCGGTCGATCACCCCTGGATGAGGAGTTCCTCATGTCGGCGCCCACCTCCACTCTGCATGTCGTCATCATCGGCGCGGGAACGGGCGGGCTGTGCCTGGCGCACGGCCTCAAGCGCGCCGGAGTCAGTGTCGCGGTCTACGAAAGGGACGCCACACGGGCCGACGGGCTGCAGGGATACCGGGTCGGGATCAACCCGGACGGCACCCGCGCCCTGCGCGACTGCCTGCCCCCCGATCTGTACGCCACGTTCCTGGCCACCTGCGCGCGGCCGCCGGAGTACGTGAACTTCCTGACCGAGGGGCGCAAGGAGGTCCTGTCGCTGGACGGCTTCAAGTCCGACGACGCGGTCGACAGCGAGAAGTCCGTGTCCCGGATGACGCTACGTCAGGTACTGCTGACCGGCCTGCAGGACATCGTCCACTTCGGGAAGACCTTCAAGCGCTACCGGACCAATGACGACGGTTCCGTCACGGCGTTCTTCGAGGACGGCAGCTCGGTGGACGGCACCGTGCTGGTGGCGGCGGACGGCAGCAACTCGCGGGTCCGGCGGCAGTACCTGCCGCACGCCCGGCTGGAGGACTGCGGGCCGATCGGCATCACCGGCAAGGTACCGGTCACCGATGAGACCGTGGCGCTGCTCACCCCGAAGATGCGGCGCGGCATCTCGATGATCTACGCACCCAAGGGCGTCTTCTGCATCTACCACGCGATGGAGTTCCCCTGGGACGCCGATGGCGCCCCCAAGGACGGCATCGGTTCCAGCGACGCCGAGCTCCTCGGGCAGTGGCCCGGGCTGACCTTCGACAATACCCGTGACTACATCAACTGGGGCTATGTCACCCGTGCCAAGCGGCTGCCGGACGACACCTTGAAGATGAAGGGCCCCGACCTGTACCGGCTGGTCAATGAGCGCACCACGGACTGGCACCCAGACCTGCGCAAGCTCTTCGAGCTCGCCGACCCCAACAGCTGCTTCCCGATCAAGATCCGTACCGCGGTCCCCATTCCGCAGTGGGAGACCACCCACGTCACGCTGATCGGCGACGCGATCCACACCATGACCCCCGGCCGGGGGGTCGGCGCCAACACGGCACTGCGCGACGCCCGGCTGCTGTGCCGGATGCTCGTCGCCGCCCACGAAGGGCGGGAACCGCTGCTGGCGGCCATCCGCGACTACGAGACGAAGATGATCGAGTACGGGTTCGACGCCGTCAAGGAGTCCCGTAAATCGGGCGGCGGCACCGGGCCCGACCAGCCGTTCGTCGGCCGGATCCTGCTGGCCGCGCTGCGTACCACGATGCGCGTCGTCAATCACCTGCCTGCCCTCAAGCGCCGACTGGCCGACTCCGACCGGTCCTACCGCGGGCACGGCCGGGAGGACTAGGACGGTTCGGCCGGTCAACCGTCCAGGACGCCACCAGGCTCATTCGAGCAGTGGTCGATACGGTCCCTCATCGGGAGAACACGGCGCGCGGGAGGGAACAGATGCTGTACGAGGAACTCGCCGAGATCTGCGGCCCGGTGCTGCGGAAAGTGCTGGACCATCCCTTCTGGGCCGGCCTGCGGGACGGCTCGCTGCCGGTCGGGTCACTGGCACGCTTCGTCGAGCAGGACGCCGGATTCCTGCTGCCGGCCTACGCCCGCGCGCTGGCCCGCTGCGCGGCCGTCGCGCCCGACGAGGCGGACACCTTTCTGTTCGGGCAGTCGGTCACCGGCACGCTGGACGCCAGGGACGAGTTGCGCTCGTCGTACCTGTCGCTGGCTGGCGAACTCGGCCTGCCGGAACTCGACGCCCGGCCGGCGATCCACGCGGCCACCCACGCGCACACCTCGTTCTTCACGGCTGCCAGCGCCTCTTCCTTCCATGCGGGCGTCGGCGCGCTGCTGCCCATGGTGTGGTTCAACGCCGAGGTGTCCGACAACCTCCTGCGGAACGCCGTACCCGGCACGCGCTACGTGCCCTGGATTCGCAGTTACCACCCCGGTGAGTCGTACCAGTACGCGGTGCAGGCCTTCCGCGACATGGCCGACCGGGTCGGCGAGAGCTCCTCGGCCGCCCAGCGCCGGGTGATCATCGACCAGTTCTCCCTCAGCATCCGGTACGAGTGGGCATTCGCCGAATGCTGCGCGGGACAGCCCTCGTGGCCGGTCTGAGACGAGCGGCCACCGCACCGGTGGGCCGACGAGAAAGGCGAGCAATGGCCACCAACGATCTCGACCTGATGGATCCCAAGGTGTTCAACAACGGGATCCCCTACGACTACTTCCGCCAACTGCGCCATTCCGAAGGGCTGCCGCTGGGCAAGGACACCGACGGCGAGCGGTTCTGGTACCTGACGCGCCATCGGGACGTGTCCGAGGTCTCCCGGGACACCAAGCGGTTCTCGTCCAGCCCGACCACCATGACCTCCATCCGCAAGGTGGACCCCAGCCCGCCGATCATCACCTTCCTGGACAGCCCCGAGCACACCAGACTGCGCAAACTGACCTTCAAGGCGTTCGCCCCGGCACGACTCGCCGCTCTGGAGGGGCCGATCCGCCGCATCGTCGACTCGCTGCTCGCCGAGGTGGCCGAGAAGGGCGAGTTCGACCTGGCGGAGGACATCGCGCTGCGTCTCCCCTTCGAGGTCCTGCTCGAGCTGCTCGACATCCCGGCCGGCGACCGGGCCATGATGCTCGGCTGGGCCGGCCAGACGGTGAACCTGGGTGACGCGGAGTACGAGGCGGCCGCCGCCGAGGGCGGCCTGGACTCCTTCCAGAAGATCTACGAGTACCTGCTGGACTTCGCCCGTTACCGCGCCAAGAACCTCACCGACGACTGCTTCTCCGTCCTGCTGTCCGCCCGCTTCAACGGTGAGCGGCTGGGGCTCCCTGACCGGCTCACCCCGGACGAGGTCGGGCTGTTCGCCTCCACGCTGATCACGGCCGGCAGCGAGACCACATACTGCTCCGTCACGGGCGGCGTCCTCGCCCTGATGGAGAACCCCGACCAGCTGACCGCGTTACGGGGCGACCGCACCCTGATGCCCGGCGCCGCGAACGAGGTGCTGCGCTGGGTAACTCCGGTGACCCACTTCGCCCGCAGGGCCCTCGTCGACACCGAGATCGCCGGCCAGCCGATCGGCGCGGGCGAGCGGGTGGTGATGTGGTACACGTCGGCCAACCGGGACGAAGAGGTGTTCACGGACCCGGACCGGTTCGACATCGCCCGCACTCCCAACCCGCACCTCGCCTTCGGCGGCGGCGGTCCGCATGTGTGCATCGGCAACGCGCTGGCCACCATGGAGCTGCGCCAGTTCCTCGAAGGCATCGTCGACCTGCTGTCGCGGCTGGAGATCGCCGGTACGCCGGTGCGCCCCGAGACCAACTTCATGAACAGCATCAAGTACCTGCCCATGCGATTTCGCTGACCCGGGTGGATGTGACGAATGACCAGTGAGAACGCGGCGACCCCGCCGCGTACCGCCCTGATCACCGGAGCCAACCGCGGCATCGGCCGCGCGGTCGCCGCCGAGCTCCACCACCGGGAGCTCCAGGTGGTGGTGGCCGCGCGGCTGGCCGGCGAGGGCCGCGCCGCGGCTGCCGGGATCGGTCCCGGAGTGCGGTCGTGCGTACTGGATGTCACCGATCCGGACAGCGTGAAGCTGGCCGGATCGGAGGCCGGGCCCGTCGATGTGCTGGTGTGCAACGCCGGCGTACTGCTGGACGCCCGCACCGATCCGCTCTCCGTGCCGTTGGAACTCGTCGAACGGACCTTGCGGGTGAACCTGCTCGGCACCTGGCGCGTTCTGCAGGAGTTCGTTCCGCCCATGGTCCAGCGGGGATGGGGCCGGGTGGTGATCATCTCCAGCGGCACCACCGCCGACTTCGGGGGCCGGCTCTTCGCCGGTACTCCCGGCTACTCCCTTTCGAAGAGCGCGCTCAACGGGTTGACGACCATGCTGGCGGCCCAGACCGCCGGGACCGGTGTCCTGGTGAACGCCGTGAACCCGGGCCGGGTGCGCACCCGGATGATGCCGACCCAGGAGCAACTCCCTGAAGCTGCCGCCCGGTTCATCGCCGATGTGGCGACCCTTCCGGACGACGGACCGACCGGGCACTTCCTCACCGAGAAACGCGGACCGGGCTGAGCCCGCGGCGTCCCAGGAACAGGAGATCCGATGCAATTCGACTTGACCGGCAAAACGGCCGTGGTCACCGGGGCCGGCAGCGGGATCGGGCTGGCGTCCGTCCAGGCACTCGCCTCGGCGGGCGCCCAGGTGCTCGGCGGTTCCCGGACCATCAGCCCGGAGCTGCTGGACGCCACGCCGCACGTGTTCGAGGTCGATCTGCTCACCGAGGCGGGACCGACGGCGCTGCTGGAACACGCGCTCGGCACATTCGGGGGCGTCGACATTCTCGTCAACAACGTCGGTGGCGGGGTGAAGCTGGCGACCGGGTTCCTCGACATCGAGGACGAGACCTGGCGCCACACCTTCGAGCTGAATGTCTTCAGCATGATCAGGACGACCAGAGCGGCGCTGCCCAGTCTGGTCGAGCGAAGGGGCGCGATCATCAATATCGGCTCGATGAACGCGAGCATGGCGGACCCGGCACTCGGCCACTATTCGGCTGCCAAGGCCGCACTGGCCAACATCAGCAAATCGCTCTCCCTGGAATTCAGTTCGCAGGGCGTCACCGTCAACACCATCTCCCCGGGACCGGTGCGGACGCGGCTGTGGACCAATCCGGAGATCGCGCGCCGGCTCGGGATCACGACCGAGGAGTTCCTGGAGACCGTCCCCAAGATGGCCGGTCTCTCCACCGGCAAGATGATCGAGCCCGATGAGATCGGGGCGCTGGTGCTGTTGCTGGCCTCCGGCAAGGTGCCGAGCATCACCGGCTCCGACTCCTTGTTGTTTACGTCAGCCGGCGGTCGCGGTGAAGATGGCGACCGCACCGCGAATCGTCACACGGTACTCGGGGAAGTACTTCGCCAGCTGCCGTTCGAGGCCCGCCGGGTCGTCCCCCTGGTTCTGGAAGTTGCCGCGCCGGTGCTGCTCCAGCACCATTTTGCTGGTCAGCCTGTTCATCGGAACGCCCTCGGCGAGCACGGTGGTGCCGAACAGCACACCACCGGGCCGGAGGGTCTCCGCGACATGCTTGAGGATGATGCCCTTGGTGTCCCAGCCGCCGGGGATGGTGTGGAACACGAGGTTCATGGCGGCCGAGTCGAAGTGCCGGCTCGGCAGTGGCAGCGGTTCCATCAGATTGGCCTGGCAGATCGCCGGCCGGTAGCGGGCCAGTCGGCCCGCGGACATGTCAAGGCATTCGGAGTTGAGGTCGAGCAGGGTGAGTTCCGGCGTCTTGGTCGGGAACCGGCACTTGTCCACGAAGTAACCGGTGCCGGGGCCGATGTCCAGGTGACGGTTGCCGGCGGAGGAGTTGTAGAGCCGCCGCATGACTCCGGCCGGGCAGCGCCACACCACACGGCAGAACACCCCCAGCACCCATTTGTCGTAGATCCCCAGCCTGCTGCGGCTGTACACCTGTTGCGCATGAACGATCCGTGGGTCCAGCTCCGCGGACTCGGGAGCGGAGGCGGGAGTGTCGCTCGTCATATGGCTCTCCAGTGTTCTCAGCGGCGCCGGAAACGGGCGCTGCCCAGGGCAGCGAAGACAACCGTGATCCCGGCGGTCCAGATCAGCGAACGTGAGACGAAGTACCCGGCGTCATGACCGAGCAGAGCATGGGCGTGGCTGCCCAAGGTGAGCGCCCGCACCGCGTCGGCCATCACGGTGACCGGCTGGTTCTCGGCGAATGCCTGGAGCCATCCCGGCATGGTCCCGACCGGCACGTAGGCGCTCGATGCGAAGGTCACGATGAAGACGACCATCGACACGCCCTGTGCGGACTTGACGTTGCCGGTGAACAGCCCGACGGCGATGAAGACCCAGCTGAAGGCGACCCCGAACAGCAGGCACAGCGCGAACGCCGCCAACCCGCTCAGGACGGATGCGTGCAGCCGGAAGCCCACGGCGAAACCGACCCCTGTGGTGATCGCCAGGACGAACGCCAGGATCCCGGTGTCCGCCAGTACCCGGCCGGTCAGCACGGCCGAGGACGGAAAGGGCATCGACCGCAGCCGGTCGATGAAGCCGCCCTCGACGTCCTCGGCCATCCCGATGGCGGTGCCCAGCGTCTGGAAGAGCACACCGGCGGTGATGAAGCCCGGGACGGAGAAGTCGACGTAGTCCAGGCCCTGACTCGTGCCGATGGCGCCGCCGAAGATGTAGCGGAAGGTCAGCATGATCGACGTCATCTGCAGGACGCTCAGCACGATGAGTTCGGTCCTTCGCCAGAACGTCAGCGTGGTCCGTTTCGCCAGGAGCCCCGTACTCGTCAGCAGGCCGGCCCTGCTCTGTGATGTGGCGACCGCGGTCGTCATGGGCATTCCATCCTTCCGGATCCGGTCACACCGATTCGGCGGCGGACAGGGCGTGCTGCTTGTTGGCTCCGACCTCTTCCTCCGGCCGCTGATCGGTCAGCGCGAGGAACACCTCGTCGAGGCTGGGCTCGCGCACGCTGATGTCGGCGAGATCCACGGCCGTTCCCTCGATCGACCGCAGTCCCGCGATCAGCCACTGGGCCGTGTCGTCGTTGCCGGGTCCCGCGGCCACGCTGACGCACCGCGTCGCCTCGTCCACCTGCGGCTCGGCGCCGTTCTCGCGGGCCAGCGCGGCGGCGACCTTGGGCAGGTCCGCGCGGTCGTGCACATGGACCTCGAAGACCTTGCCACCGATCCTGCTCTTGAGCTCGGCAGGGGTCCCGGAGGCGACCGTGCGCCCCTCATCGATGATCACGATGTGGCTGGCAAGGCGATCGGCCTCGTCCAGGTACTGCGTGGTCAGCAGGACATCGGTGCCCTGTTCGAGGAGGGCGTCGATCGCGTCCCACAGATCGAGCCGGCTGCGCGGGTCCAGCCCGGTCGTCGGCTCGTCCAAGAGCAGCAGGCGCGGGGCGCTCACCAGGCTGGCGCCCAGGTCCAGTTTGCGCCGCATACCGCCGGAGTAGGTGCGCACCAGCCGGTCGGCGTCGTCGGTCAGGTCGAACAGCTCCAGGATGGCGGTGGCATTGGCGCGGGCCTGCTTGGCCCGCTGGCCGAACAGCCGGGCCACCAACTCCAGGTTCTCCCGGCCGGTCATGGCCTGGTCCACGGCGGCGAACTGGCCGGCGAGGCCGATCGCCCGGCGGACCGCTTCCGGCTCTCGCCGGGTGTCGTGGCCGACGACGCGCAGCTCACCCTCGTCCGGGTAGAGGAGGGTCGCCACCGCCCGCACGAAGGTCGTCTTCCCGGCCCCGTTGGGGCCCAGCACCGCCACCACCCTCCCGGACTCGACCTCCAGGTCGAGTCCGTTGAGGGCGGTCTTCTTTCCGAAACGCTTGACCAGTCCCCGAGCTTCAATCGTCAGCGCCACAAGATTTCACCTCGTTTGCTTCGCATCCGTGTGAGGGCATGGCCTCCGGCCCATGGTGTAAAACGGCACCGGAGTGCCACTGGAGCGGGACTTGATCGGCGGCACGGCGGCACGACACGCGATCGGCTGTCCGTCAGACCACCAGTTCCACGTTGTAGTGCGACAGCCAGGAGTTGAACTGCAGCGCCGTCTCGATGTGCATCCGGCTCGGCCAGTCATTGGCGGCGCCCGGGTTGCGCAACGTGTGTTCCACCGCCTTGTTGTCCAGGTACGGCAGGATCGGTGAGTTCGGATCGCTGATCAGCGCGGTCAGTTCCTCGTGCAGCATCGCCGTGTAGGCGGGATCCTGGGTGACCGGCCACGGGCTCTTCTTGCGCTCCAGCACGGACGCCGGCAGCAGATCGCGCACGGCTGCCCGGAGGATGGACTTCTCCCGGCCGTCGAAGGTCTTGAAGCTCCACGGAGTGTTGTACAGGTACTCGACGAGCCGGTGGTCGCAGTAGGGCACCCGCAGTTCGAGGCCGTGGGCCATGGAGAGCCGGTCGCTGCGGTCCAGCAGCATCGGCATCCACCGGGTGAGCGTGAGATAGCCGATCTCCCGCATCCGGTACTCCTCGGGGCTCTCGCCCTCCTGGTGCGGCGCCTCCGCGGCGGCCTCGTGGAAGGAGTCCGTGTAGTAGCGGCGCATGTCCAGCTTCTGCAGCAGCCCGTCGTCGAAGAGCCCCCGGCCCTGTCCCTTCATGGAGCTCGGCTGCAGCGCCTCATGCGCCACCCAGGGGAAGGCGTCGGCGCCCACGGTCTCCGGATTGAACATCCAGTTGTATCCGCCGAATATCTCGTCCGCGACCTCGCCGACCAGCGCCACCGTGGAGTGCGTCCTGATCTCGCGTGAAGTGAGGTAGTTCGAGGTGTCCATGTCGCCGAGCGTCGAGGGCGCGTCCTGCGCGAGCAGCGCCATCAGACGGGTCTTCGGGTCCATCAGGTCGTGGCTGCTCAGCCGGATGTTGACGTGGTCGGAGGAGAGGTGCTCCGCGACCTCGATCGCGAAGGGCTCGTCCGGCGAGAAGCGGACGTCGTCCGCCTGGAACTTCTCGGCGTAGTCGTCGAATGTGGTCACGAAGGTGCGCAGCCGCGCGCCGTCCAGCTTCCAGCGCCACTGGGCGGCGATCGCGGTGAGCGAGCTGGAGTCCAGGCCGCCGGAGAGCGCGGTGCACAGCGGCACGTCGGCCACCAGCTCGCGCAGCACGATGTCCTCCAGCAGCGAGCGGACGTTGGTGATGGTCTCCTGCAGGGTGTCGGTGTGCGGCCGGGCCTCGAGCTCCCAGTAGGTACGGTCGACGACGCCCGCGCTGCCGATGGTCAGGGTGTGGCCGGGCAGCAGCTCGCGCATGTCGCGGAAGACCGCCTGCCCGGGCTTCTTGGCGACGGCGAACATCTCCCGCAGGCCGTCGGCGTCGACGACCGGGCGGATCAGCGGGTTGGCCAGCAGGGATTTCGGCTCGGAGCCGAACAGGACGCCTTCGGGCAGCCGGTGGTAGAAGAGCGGTTTGACGCCGAACCGGTCGCGGACCAGGAGCAGTTCCTCGCGGCGCAGGTCCCAGATGGCGAAGGCGAAGATCCCCTCCAGCCGCTTGGCGCAGTCCGGGCCCCACTCCAGGTAGGAGCGGAGCACCACCTCGGTGTCGCTGCGGGTGCGGAACTGGTGGCCGCGCCCCTGCAACTCGGTACGCAGCTGCTTGTAGTTGTAGACCTCACCGTTGTAGACGATGACGGCGACGGGGCGCCCGTCCTCCTCCACCGTGAGCGGCTGCACGCCGTCGGCCAGATCGATGATCGCGGTACGGGTGTGCCCGAGCGCGGCGTGCCTGCTGACCCACAGCCCCTGGTCGTCCACACCTCGCTTGGCGACCGCGTCGGTCATCGCTTGCAGCACCGACCGCTTCTGCGACAGGTCCTGCCCGAAGTCCACCCAGCCGGCGATGCCGCACATCTGTGTCTCCCTCAGTTGTGTTCTGAAAGCCGTCTGTCTTCCAAAAGTCGTCGGCAGCATGCGGGTGCCGGTTCGAAGGGACCTTGACGCCTGCTAGATCCCGCCGTTCCACCAGGCCTCCACCGTGGTTCAAGTGAGGTTCGAGGCGGTGCCCCGAACCTGTGCGGACGTTGATCCGGACGAGAGGTGGACGTCGATGACCGCGCAGGACAGCGCTTCCGGGGCCCAGGGCACAGCCGGATGGTTCGACGCGAGCCTCCCCCCACAGCAGCAGGTGCTCGGATTCCTCTACGCCAAGTGGGTCATCGGGGCGCTGCGGGCGCTGGTGGAGCTGAAAGTGCCCGACGCGCTGGCCGACGGACCGCGGACCGTCGCGCAGATCAGCGAGACGACGGGCACGGATGCCGACGCCCTCTACCGGGTGCTGCGTGCGGTCGCCGCGGCCGGCGTGTTGGAGGAGCGGACCGACGGCAGCTTCGTACTGACGCCCGTCTCGGCGGGTCTGGTTTCGGACGCCACCGACGGCATCCGGGACATGTTCCTGTTCGCCTCCGACCCCACCCTCTGGCGGCCGTACGAGAATGTGGCGCACAGCGTCCGCACCGGCGAAGCGGCCTTCAACAACGTCTTCGGGATGTCGTACTACGAGTACACCAAGGCCAATCCGGCCAGCGGCGCGGTGCTGGACCGGGCGATGAAGCAGAACCACTATCCCGGTACCGACCGGATCTTCGCCGAATTCGACTTCGGGCGCTTTCCCCGGATCGCGGATGTCGGCGGCGGCAGGGGCCAGTTCCTGGCCGAGGTGCTGCGCCGCCACGCCGGAGTCACCGGCGTACTGGCCGACCAGGCCCACACGGTCGCCGACGCCAAGGAGACCTTCGCGGACGACGGGCTGGCGGACCGGGTCGAGATCGTCCCGACCGACTTCTTCGTCGAGGTGCCCGCCGGCTGCGACGCATACTTCATCAAGCACACGCTGCACAACTGGGCCGACGACAAGGCCGAGCTGATCCTGCGCCGGATCAGGGAGGCCATCGGCGGCAACGGCGAGGCGCGGCTGCTCATCGTGGAGAACCTGCTGCGCGGTCCCGGCGAGTGGGACATCGGCAAGCTGATCGACGTCGAGTCCCTCGCCGTGCTGGGCGGCCGTGAGCGCAGTCGCGAGGAATGGAACCACCTCACCGCCGCAGCCGGTTTCGCGCCGGCCAACGAGCCGGTCCCGGGTGACATCGCCCTGCTGGAGTACCGGCCGGTCTAGGAGCGCGCGCCGGGAATCCGTGCCAGGCTCCAGTACGGGGAGCCCGTGGCGCCGGACCGGCAGGGGCGGCGGGCGGGACCGTACGGCGGAGTTGTGGTAACGGCCTCAGGAGTTCGAGATGGATCTGGGTTTGACGGACAAGCGGGTGCTGGTCACCGGCGCCACGCGGGGCATCGGCCGGGCCACTGCCCGGGTGTTCGCCGCGGAGGGCGCACGGGTCGCGGTCACCTACCACAGCAACGAGGTGGCGGCGAAGGAGCTCGTCCAGGAACTCGGCGGAGCGGACCGGGCCTGCGCGGTCCCCTACGACCTCGCGGTACCCGAGTCGATCGAGCAGGCTGTGCGCTCGATCGAGGACCGGTGGGGCGGCGTCGACGTGGTGGTGGCCAACGCCCAGACCTGGGAGTGGATCAACCCCCAGGAGATGCCCCAGTACCAGGACTTCCCGATGGACTTCTGGCTGTCCAAGTACCGGGAGAACGTCGAAGGCCATCTGTGGACGGTGCGTCAGGCCCTGGGCGGGATGCGGGAACGCGGCTGGGGCCGGGTCGTCCTGCTGTCCTCGGTCACCGCGACCCACGGAAACCCCGGTTCTGAGATCTACAGCGCGGCCAAGGCGGCCCTGCACGGATTTGTCCGCGGACTCATGTGGACCGGCGACGGCGTGCTGGCGAATGTGGTGGCGCCCGGCGGCACCCTGACCGAGAGCCTGGAGGCGGTGGACCCGGCGCTGCTGGAGGTCGCCGTACGGGAGACGCCCAGCGGCCGTCTGAGCACCGCGGACGATGTGGCCCGGCTCATCGTCTTCCTGTCGTCCGAGGCGAACGGCAATGTCAACGGGCAGGTCATCCATCCCGCCGGCGGGCGCTGAGATGCTGCGGGACGAGCTGTCGGCGATCGCGAAACCGGTGCTGGCCGCAGTGTTGGAGCATCCCTTCTGGGACGGTCTGCGCAAGGGCACGCTGCCTGCGGACTCGCTGTGGTACTTCGCGGAGCAGGACGCGCGCTATGCCGTGCCGGCCTATGCGCGGGCGCTGGCCCGCACGGCCGCGATCGCCGACCAGGACGCGCACAGCGCCCTGATGAGCGGAGCGGCGAGCGTCACCCTGGACGCGGTCGGCAGGATGGACGGCGAACTGGCCGCCCTGGCGGCGGAGCTCGGCAGGACGGTGCGGACCGTGGCGGTGAGTCCCGCGACCCATGCACACACCTGCTTCATGCTGGCGGCCCCGGCGGTCTCGTTCGGCGCCGCGTTCGGCGGGCTGCTGCCCATGACCTGGTTCCACCAGGCCGTCTCGCGCGATCTGCGGGAACGGTGCGTGCCCGGGTCGCGGTACGAGGCGTGGATCGATCAGTACTGCCCGGAAAGCGGTTTCCACGACTACGTGGAAGCCTATCTGAGCATGATCGATGAATTCGGCGAGCAGTGCTCGCCCACCGACCGTGCCACGCTGGCCGAACACTTCCTGTTCGGCGCACGGCATGAACTGGCTTTCGCCGATTCTGCTTTCCGGCTGCAAGCCTGGAGCGTCTGACCTTCCGCCCGGTTCACGCAATTCTTGAGCAAGGGTTGACCACGCCGTCGCAGACTCGCCGAGACAACGATTTTCGGCCAAAGTTACCGCGAGGAGCAACGGCATGGTTATCACCTGGCGCTCGAACAGAGCGCGTCGCGGGGGTCAGGACAGAAGACCGGCCCGGAGAGTACTCGCTCTCGTTCTCGGCCTGATGGCCGGAATGACCCTCGGTGTGTCAGGCACCTCGGCCGCCGCCGATTCACAGGGCGGCCAGCGGTACTACCTCGACTGCGCGGCCGGGAACGACGCGGCGGCCGGTACGGCGCAGGGGTCGGCATGGCGGACTCTGGACCACGTCAACGCGCTGGTCTTCCACCCTGGTGATTCCATTCTGCTACGCAGCGGCACCACCTGCCAAGGCACCTTTTCGCCAAAGGGTTCCGGTACCGAGGACCGGCCGATCGTCGCCGGTTCCTACGGTTCGGGAGCGCGTCCGGTCATCGTCGCCGACGGCGCCCGCGCGGTGGTCTTCCTGCACAACGTGCAGTACTGGGAGCTCCGGAACCTCGACATCTCCGACCGGGCAGCCGGCAACGGTACCTCGCGCACCGGGATCTACGTGCTGCTGGAGGATTACGGCACCGGCCATCACTACGTGATCGACGGCGTGAACGTCCATCACGTGGTGGGCATCGACGCCACGGGGCCGGCGAACGAGGACAGTGCGGGCATCCTGTTCAAGGCCACCGGATCCACCGTGGCCACCGGGTTCGACGGGATCCAGGTCACGGGAAACACCGTCTCCGGCGTCGACGGCTACGGAATAGCGACATCGTCCCAATGGTCGCTCCGCCCGCTGCTCACCTCCGGAACGAACACCTTCGTGCCGATCTCCCATGTGCGGATCGCCGGAAACCGGCTGTCCGATCTCGGCGGTGACGGGATCGTCGTACAGAACGGCATCGACCCGCTGGTCGAAGGCAATGTGATCGACGGATTCGGGAAGCGCGCCACGGCCTTCCACGCCGGAATCTGGTCGTGGAACTCCGACCGTCCGGTGATGCAGTACAACGACGTGTCGCACGGCTCCTCCTCTCCGCCTGCCTTCGCCTTCGACGTCGACATCGCGGCTGCCGGTGTTCTCTACCAGTACAACTACAGCCACGAAAATGCCGGGTTCATGCTGCTGTGCACGAATCCGGGCGAGAAGAGTGCCGGGGCGACCATCCGCTACAACGTCAGCGAGAACGACCGGGGCGCACTGTTCGGTACCACCGAACTCCCGCTGGTCACCAATGGCTGCGGCAGCGTGCAGCCGGATGTCCGCTTCTACAACAATGTGATCCACACCAAGTACGCGAGTGGGCTGATCGGGAACTTCGGGGAGACGGCTGTCGCGTACAGCAACAACATCTTCTCCGGAAAGCCGGGCGGTTCGACGATCGGCGACCCGATGGCGTCCTTCGACCACAACCTGTACTTCAACGTCACCTCCGCACCGACGGTCGACGCACACGCCGTCGCCGCGGACCCGGCGTTCGTCCGGCCCGGCGCCGGCCCCCTGGGGTACCTGCTGAAGTGCGGATCGCCCGCCATCGGTGCGGGTGTCCTCATCGCCGGTGACACCGGACACGACTTCCTGGGATTCCCGGTGCCGCACGACGCGCCGCCGAACATCGGGCCGCACCAGTCACCCTGCGTCCACGTCTAGGACACGGCGCAGGGCCGTCAACCGCGGCTCGACCGGCTCCCCAGCCGTCACTCACACAATCACGGGACACGAGCTCGAGGAGGAACGCCATGGATATCGGGGTCTGCCTGCCGACCGCCGTGCACGGCGCCGACAGTAGTCAGTTGATCGAGTTCGCGCGCCGCGCCGACCGTCTCGGATTTCACAGCCTGACGGTGACGGACCGGGTCGTCTACGACAACTACGAGGGCATTGTGACGCTCGCCGCAGCAGCGGCGGTCACCGAGCGGATCAACCTGGTGACAGCGATTCTGCTGGCCGCCACCAGGCCCAGCCCGGTGGAGCTGGCCAAGCAGCTCGCCAGTCTGGACCGGCTCTCCGACGGGCGGCTCATACTCGGGCTCTCCGCGGGGATGCGCGAGGACGACTACGTGGCGACCGGAACCGACTACGCGACGCGCGGGCGCCGCCTGGACGCCATGATCGAAGAGATGCGCGAAGTCTGGCAGGGCAGGGGCCCGGTTCCCGGTGTCGGTCCCCGCCCCACCAACGGTGACATCCCGTTCTGGGGTGGCGGCCACTCGCCGGGCGGCCTGCGCCGTTCCGCGAAGTACGGCATCGGCTGGATCTCACCCGGTGGACCGCCGCACAAGTTCGGCGAACTGGTCGCGAACTTCGCGAAGTTGTGGGCCGAGGAGGGCCGCACCGGTACGCCGAGAATGGCCGCCAACTGCTATGTGTCGCTCGGTCCCGGCGGCAAGGAACTCGCCACCGAGCACATGCTCAGCTACTACGCCTACATGGGCAAGGTGGCGGAGCACCTCGCGGCGGGCGCGATCACTGAGGAAGACCGGCTGCGCCAAGTGGTGGACGCCTACGCGGCGAACGGCTGTGACGAGCTGCTGCTGCTGTCGGTCACGGCCGATCCCGATCACCTGGACCGGATAGCCGACGTGGTGCTGCGCTGACAACCAGCGCCTCCGCATCACACCCGCATCCGGCCCCGACCTCGTAACAGGAGTAGTTGATGGACACTGCCCGCGATTCGGGCCGGCCGCTTCGGATCATCATCATCGGTGGTGGCATCGGCGGACTGTGCCTCGCCCAGGGGCTGAAGCAGGCCGGTATTGAGGACGTCGCCGTCTATGAACGCGATCAGTCCGCCCGGGGCCGGATGCAGGGGTACCGGCTGAGGATCAGCCCCGACGGGGAGCAGGCGCTGCGAGAGGTCCTGCCTCCCCGGTTGCAGGAGCTCCTCAGCGCCACCTCGAACCAGCGCGGCGAGGAGGGCCTGGCGGCGTACGACGAGCACCTCGAACCGAAGTGGGCGCCCACGTTCAGCGATCCGCGCGGAGATTCACCGGACAAGGTGGACGCCGTGGACCGGGCGACGCTGCGCCGGATCCTGCTCGCCGGCCTGGACGACACAGTGCGCTTCGGCAAGCGGTTCACCCACTGCGAGCAGGTGGGCGGCCGCGTGGTGGCGCACTTCGACGACGGCGACTCGGACGTGGGCGATGTGCTGGTCGCCGCCGACGGGGTGAACTCCACGGTGCGCACCCAGTTGCGGCCGGCTGACCGCGCGCTCGACCTGGGCGTGCGGGGTGTCCTGTCGCGCACCCCGAGGGCCCAGGCCGTCGCTGCCGGGTTGCCGGATGCCTTCAAGGACCGCTTCGTCTATGTGATCGGTTCGGACGGATACCACCTCGGACTGATGCCCATGGTCTTCCGCGAGCAGCCGGACGACGCCTCGGCCCGGCTGTGGCCAGGACTGGAATTCGAGAAGACCGACGACTACTACATGTCGGTCTTCAGCGTGCACCAGGACTCCCTGGGGCTGTCCGACGACACGTTCTTCGCGATGAGCGGCGAGGAGCTCAAGCAGCTGGTGCTGGAACGGACCACCAACTGGCACCCGGACCTGCGGGCCGTGTTCGCCCACGCGGAACCCGAGGAGACCCACCCGGTCGCGCTGCGGGCGACGTCGCCGGTCGAGCCCTGGGAGCCCGGCAATGTGGTCCCGCTCGGGGACGCGGTGCACACCATGCCTCCCACCGGTGGGGTCGGTGCCAACACCGCGCTGCGCGACGGGGCCGCACTCACCCGGGCACTGACCCGGGTGAGCCGCGGTGAGCAGTCACTGACCGATGCCGTGACGGAGTACCAGACGGAGATGGTCAAGTACGCGACCGAGGCCGTCGACATGTCGTTGAAGATCGCCAAGTGGTCCATCCAGATTGATGTCGACGGGGGACAGACACCTTCGAGCGTGTCCAGTGTCTGATCGGAACGGTTCGGCCGGTGCCGGCCGCCATGCCGTGGTGGTGGGCGGCGGCATCGGCGGCCTGTCCGCGGCTGTCGGGCTGCACCGGCTCGGCTGGCGCGTCACCGTACTGGAGCGCGCCGATCGGATGCGTGAGTCGGGGGCGGGTATCTCGCTGCTGACGAACGCCCAGCGCGCGCTCGACCGGCTCGGGGTCGGCGATGCGGTACGCGCCCTCTCGGCGACCATGGATCCCGGCGGCGAGGGCCTGCGGGCGGCGTCCGGGCGGCGGCTGCAACGGCCGGCCGATCCGGCCTTCCTGCGCGAGCGCGGACTGTCGATCATCGTCCTGCCCCGGCCGGACCTGCACGGCACGCTGCGCGCAGCCCTGCCGGAGGCATCGCTGCACACCGGCGCCGACGTCACCGAGGTCACCGACGTGACCGACGGCGCCCGCGTCAGCTACCGGACCGAGGGCGGCGAGCGGACCGTGCACGGCGACATGGTGGTCGCCGCGGACGGCACGTTCAGCCGGATCAGGAGCGCCCGCTGGCCGCAGGTGCCACCGCCGGTCTACAGCGGCCACAGCGTCTGGCGGGGTATCGCCGAGGGGTGCGACGGCAGCGCCGAGCCCGGCGGCAGCACCTGGGGCCGGGGCCGGGAGTTCGGGCGGATGCCACTGGCCGCGGACCGCGTCTACTGGTTCGCCGTGGCCAATCTTCCCGAAGGTGTCCGATACCCCGACGAACACGCGCAGGTGCGAGAGCGGTTCGGCTCCTGGCATGACCCGATCCCCGCGCTGATCGCCGCCACGCCGCCCGACCGGGTGCTGCGCCACGACGTCTTCGAGCTGGCACAGCCGCTGCCCAGCTATGTCTCGGGCCGTGTGGTGATGCTCGGCGACGCCGCCCACGCCATGACCTCGGACCTCGGACAGGGTGCCTGCCAGGCGCTGGAGGACTCGGCCGTGCTCTGCTCCGTGCTGGCGGCCGAGGCCGACATCCCCCGCGCGCTCGCCGGCTACGACGAACTGCGGCGGCCCCGGTCACAGGCGATCGTCGAGGCCTCCCGCCGGATGGGAGAGCTGAAGCTGAACGAGCGGCGCCTGGAGCTACTGGTGCGCAACGTGAAGCTGAGAATCGCGCCACCGCGTGCCGGACAGAAAGGGGTGGCCGGTGTTGGCGACTGGCACCCCCCGGCGCTGCCGGAACCGGTCCCGGTTCCGGAACCTGCCGGGCCGGTTTCCACCCGGCGTCCTTGAGGAGGACGAACGATGATCCTGGTCTTCGGAGCCACCGGCAATGTCGGCAAAGAGGTGGTCAACGGGCTGGTCGAGCGCGGGAAGCAGGTCCGGGCCTTCACCCGGAACCCGTCCCGGGCCGTCTTCGACAGCGAGGTGGAGGTCCGCACGGGAGACCTCGACGACAGCCGGAGCATCCGGGCCGCGCTGGAGGGGGTGGACGCGGTGTTCATGCTCTCCGCGGGCCCCGACGCCCTGTCCTACGACCTCGCCGTGGCCGAAGAGGTGCGGCGCGCGGGTACGGCGCGGGTGGTGCGGATGTCCTCGGTGGCCGCGCTGCCGCCGGTCGAGACTTCGTACGGCCGCGCGCACGCCGAGGCGGACCGCGCGTTCCAGGACTCGGGCGCGGCGTGCACGATGCTGCGCGGTGCGACCTTCATGACCAACGCGCTGCAGTGGCGGGCGTCGATCAGGTCCCACGACACCGTCTACGGGGTGTACGGGACGATCGCCCGCGCCCTGGTGCATCCGGCGGACGTCGCCGCAGTGGCCGCCACCGCCCTCGTCACCCCGGGCCACGAGGGCCGTAACTACACGGTCACCGGCCCGGAGGCGCTCACCACCGACGACGCGGTCCAGCGGATCGCCAAGCTGCTCGGGCGGCCTCTGAGCTACGTGGAGATGCCGGTGGAGAAGGCCCAGCAGGCCATGGTCGGCGCGGGTCTGTCCGCCGAGTTCACCGAAGGGCTGCTGGCCGTGCAGAGCGATCCTGATCCGGCGCGCGGTGGTATCCCGCTGCCGACCGTGGAGTCCGTCACCGGTCTTCCTCCCCGCACCTTCGACAGCTGGCTGAAGGACCATCAGGAGGATTACAGCTGAGCGGAGTTGACTCCACAGAAACGGCCCTCGGGCATGCACACCTCCGCGCGGCGGGGTGCGTGCCCGAGGGCCGTCCAGCGTCCTGACCGCCGGCCGTCACATCGCGACAGGGGTGCCCCTTGAGCCGGTCTCGATCGGGTCCTGCCAGCGTTCCGCCGACCACCGGAGGTGCTCCGGCGGCGTCCAAGAGACCGGCGGTGAGACGTGAACGGCAAAACGAGCAGTGGCGGCACCGATGCCCCGCCCTTCCGGGTGATTCTGCGGATGGAGATCCGCCCGGGGGCGGCGGTCAACTTCGAGCACGCGTGGCTGGAGGTCGCAAGGGTGATCGCCCTCGATCCCGCCAACCTCGGCCAGGTGCTGGTGCGCAGCGCCGAGGAGGAGTTCGTCTACTACGTCTTCACCGACTGGATCGACGAACCCAGCTTCCGGGCGTTCGAGCGCAGTGAGGCGCATGTCGAGCACCGTCGCCGACTGAAGCCCTTCCGGGTCGGGGGTCAGATGATCCTCAGCCAGATCGTGTACGACCTCGGCGGTCTGGGCGCCGCCGCAGCGACCGCCTGACCTCAGCGAGGAGTGACATGGACGCGAAGCAGCTCGCCTTCATCGGACTGGGAAACATGGGTGGCGGAATGGCGCACACCCTGCTCGACGCCGGTTACCCGCTCACGGTGTACAACCGCACGGCAAGCAAGGCCGAGCCGCTGGTCGCCGCAGGAGCCCGGGCCGCCGCCACCCCCGTCGAGGCGGCGACCGGCCATGGGGTGGTGATACTCAGCCTGAGCGACGAGCACGCCGTGGAGCAGATCCTGTTCGGCCTGCTCGCGCCGGTGCTGGAGCCCGGCACCGTGGTGATCGACACCTCCACCGTCTCGCCCCGCTACGCCAGGGAGTCCGCGGAGCGCCTCGCGCAGCTGGGCGTACGCCGGGTGGAGGCGTGCGTGGTGGGCAATCCCTTCCAGGCCCGCAAGGGTGAGCTTCGGGTGTTCGCCTCGGGCCGGGACGATGACATCGCCGACGTGCGGGACATCCTCGACACCATCGGCTCCGAAGTGGTGCCGGCCGGGGCACCCGGCATGGCCACCACCATCAAGCTCATCTTCAACCTGCTGCTCGGCGCCCAGGTAGCCGCACTCGCCGAGAGCGTCGCCTACGGGGTGAGCGCCGGACTCGACCGCGACATGCTCATCTCCTCCATCGTCGGCAGCGGGTTCAGCTCGGTCGTGATGCGCTTCCGGGCGAATCTGATGCTCAACGGAACCTACGAACCAGCCTTCTTCCGCGCCGAGTTGATGGAGAAGGACCTCCGGCTGGCCAACCAGGCCGCACAGGAGGCAGGTGTCACGCTGCCGGTACTCGACATGGTCCGCGCCCGGTTCGCCGAGGTCATCGAGGCCGGGGACGGCGACAAGGACGCGTCCGTCCTCGTCGAGCACACCAAGCGTGACCAGTCCGCGTTCGGCTCCTGAGAGCCGCCCCCCGACGCCGTAACCGCGTCAACCCCGTCTTGAGCGGCCTTGCAGGCACTGCACGCAACATGGCCTGAGGTTGCCGACCATCTGGAGGAACCGTGTCCCGCCGCCTGTTCACATCGGAGTCCGTGACCGAAGGTCACCCCGACAAGATCGCCGACCGGATCAGCGACACCATCCTGGACGCGCTGCTCCGGCAGGACCCGACATCCCGGGTCGCCGTGGAAACCCTGATCACCACCGGGCAGGTGCACATCGCCGGAGAGGTGACGACCAACGCCTACGCCGACATCGCCACCCTCGTCCGGGAAGCCGTGCTCGACATCGGCTACGACTCGTCCGCCAAGGGCTTCGACGGCGCCTCGTGCGGTGTCTCGGTCTCCATCGGAGCGCAGTCCCCGGACATCGCCCAGGGCGTTGACACCGCCTACGAATCCCGCATCGAGGGTGGCGAGGACGACCTCGACCGCCAGGGCGCCGGCGACCAGGGCCTGATGTTCGGCTATGCCTGCGACGACACCCCGGAACTGATGCCGCTCCCGATCGCCCTCGCCCACCGGCTGGCCCGACGGCTCACCGATGTGCGCAAGGACGGCACCATCGCCTATCTCCGGCCCGACGGCAAGACCCAGGTCACCGTCGAGTACGACGGCGACAAGGCGGCGCGGCTGGACACCCTGGTGGTCTCCTCCCAGCACGCCTCCGACATCGACCTTGACGGTCTGCTCGCACCCGACGTGCGCGAATACGTCGTGGAGCCGGAGCTCAGGGCACTTGCCGAGGCCGGCATCGGCCTGGACACCGACGGCTACCGGCTGCTGGTCAACCCGACCGGCCGGTTCGAGGTCGGCGGTCCGATGGGTGACGCGGGGCTGACCGGCCGGAAGATCATCGTCGACACCTACGGGGGTATGGCGCGGCACGGTGGTGGCGCATTCTCCGGCAAGGACCCGTCCAAGGTGGACCGTTCCGCCGCCTACGCGATGCGCTGGGTCGCCAAGAACGTCGTCGCCGCCGGCCTGGCCCGCCGCTGCGAGGTACAGGTCGCCTACGCGATCGGCAAGGCCGCTCCGGTCGGGCTGTTCGTGGAGACCTTCGGAACCGAGACCGTACCGGTCGAGCAGATCCAGGAGGCCGTCGGAAGCGTCTTCGACCTGCGTCCCGCCGCGATCATCCGGGACCTCGACCTGCTGCGGCCGATCTACGCCCAGACCGCCGCCTACGGGCACTTCGGCCGGGAGCTGCCCGACTTCACCTGGGAGCGGACCGACCGCACCGAAAAGCTGGTCGCCGCAGTGCGGGGCTGACCTCAGCCAAAGGAGAGAAACAGTTGTGAAGATCGCCGTCACCGGATCCATTGCGACCGACCATCTGATGTTCTACCCCGGCCGCTTCACCGAGCAGTTGCTCGCCGACCGGCTCGACAAGGTATCTCTTTCCTTCCTCGCCGACGACCTGGAGGTCCGGCGGGGCGGGGTGGCGGCCAATATCGCCATCGGCCTGGGACGGCTGGGAATCCGGCCCCTGCTGGTCGGGGCGGCGGGCGTCGACTTCGCGGAGTACAGGCAGTGGCTCGAGGGCAACGACGTCGACACCGCCTCGGTACGGGTGAGCGAGACCCGGCACACCGCGCGCTTCGTCTGCACCACCGACGCGGACCAGAACCAGATCGCGACCTTCTACGCGGGTGCGATGTCCGAGGCCCGGGAGATCGCCCTCGCCCCGGTCGTGGAGCGGGCCGGTGGTCTCGATCTGGTCGTGGTCTCGCCCAACGACCCGGACGCGATGCTCCGGCACACCGCGGAGTGCCGTGAGTTGGGCATCTCGTTCGCCGCCGATCCCTCGCAGCAGCTCGCGCGTCTCGACGGACCATCGGCCCGGCAGTTGGTGACCGGTGCGACCTACCTGTTCACCAACGACTACGAGGCCTCGCTGCTCCAGGAGCGCACGGGATGGACCCACTCCCAGCTGCTCGACCAGGTCGGCACCTGGGTGACCACCCGCGGCGCCGACGGTGTGGACATCGCGCGGGCCGGCGAGCCGACCCTCTCCGTGTCCGCGGTGCCGGACGCCACGGTGGTGGATCCGACGGGAGTCGGTGACGCCTTCCGGTCGGGCTTCCTGGCAGGCGTCGCCTGGAAGTGGTCCGACATCCGCTCCGCCCAGCTCGGCTGCGCGCTGGCCTCAGTGGTGCTGGAATCCATCGGGACCCAGGAGTACGAGATCTCACCTGCCGAGCTCACCGCCCGTATCCAGATCGCCCACGGCGACGAGGCGGCCGATGCGATCGAGCCCCAACTGGTGGGCGTGTCATGAGCGCGGCCGCCCGG
The DNA here is from genome assembly GCF_027158125.1 of Streptomyces sp. H39-C1. NCBI lineage: Bacteria > Bacillati > Actinomycetota > Actinomycetes > Kitasatosporales > Streptomycetaceae > Streptomyces > Streptomyces sp. H39-C1. The sequence goes on along the minus strand of NZ_JAPVLS010000021.1, from coordinate 43,078 downwards.
TCGGACGCGCTGCGTCGGGCATTCGCCACCCGGGTGGTGGTGGCCGACGGCGCGATGGGCACGATGCTGCAGGCCCAGGACCCCTCGATGGACGACTTCGAGAACCTGGAAGGGTGCAACGAGGTTCTGAACGTCACCCGGCCGGACATCGTGCGGTCGGTGCACGAGGAGTACTTCGCGGCGGGTGTCGACTGCGTCGAGACCAACTCCTTCGGCGCCAACCTGGCGGCACTGGGGGAGTACGACATCCCCGAACGGATCCACGAACTGTCCCTGACGGGCGCCCGGTTGGCCCGTGAGGTGGCGGACGGCTTCGCCACGCCCGACCGGCCGCGCTGGGTGCTCGGCTCCGTCGGCCCCGGCACCAAGCTGCCCACGCTCGGCCACGCACCCTACGTGGCGCTGCGGGACGGCTACGAGGCGAATGTGGCCGGGCTCGTCGAGGGCGGCGCGGACGCGATCCTGGTGGAGACCACTCAGGACCTCCTGCAGACCAAGGCCGCCATCCTCGGCGCGCATCGCGCTCTGCGGAAACTCGGAATCAACCTGCCCATCATCACGCATGTGACCGTCGAGACGACGGGCACGATGCTGCTGGGTTCCGAGATCGGTGCGGCGCTGACGGCGCTGGAACCGCTCGGTATCGACATGATCGGTCTGAACTGCGCTACCGGGCCGGCCGAGATGGGCGAGCACCTGCGCTATCTGTCGCAGCATGCCCGTATCGCCGTCTCGTGCATGCCCAATGCCGGCCTGCCGGTGCTGGGCAAGGACGGCGCGCACTACCCGCTGTCGCCGGAGGAGCTCGCTGACGCGCACGAGACCTTCGTGCGGGAGTACGGGCTGTCGTTGGTCGGCGGCTGCTGCGGCACCACCCCCGAGCACTTGCGGCGGGTCGTGGAGCGGGTGCGGGGCCTGGACCTGTCGCCGCGCAACCCGCGCCCCGAACCAGGTGCCGCGTCGCTCTACCAGACGGTGCCGTTCAAGCAGGACGCGTCGTATCTGGCGATCGGTGAGCGGACGAACGCCAACGGGTCGAAGAAGTTCCGTGAGGCCATGCTCGAAGGCCGTTGGGACGACTGCGTCGAGATGGCCCGCGACCAGATCCGCGAAGGCGCGCACCTGCTGGACCTGTGCGTGGACTACGTCGGCCGCGACGGCGCCCTCGACATGAGTGAGATCGCGGGCCGTTTCGCGACCGCGTCGACGTTGCCCATCGTGCTGGACTCCACCGAAGTTCCTGTACTGAAGGCCGGGTTGGAGAAGCTCGGTGGTCGCGCCGTCATCAACTCCGTCAACTACGAGGACGGTGACGGACCTGAGTCACGTTTCGCGCAAGTCACCGCACTGGCCTCGGAGCACGGTGCCGCGTTGATCGCGCTGACGATCGACGAGCAGGGCCAGGCCCGCACCCCCGAGCACAAGGTCGCCATCGCTGAGCGCCTCATCACGGATCTGACCACCAACTGGGGCATCCATGAGTCCGACATCCTGGTGGACTGCCTGACCTTCACGATCGCCACCGGCCAGGAGGAGTCCCGCAAGGACGGCATCGCCACCATCGAGGCGATCAGGGAGTTGAAGCGCCGCCACCCCCTGGTGCAGACGACCCTCGGCCTGTCGAACATCTCCTTCGGGCTCAACCCGGCCGCCCGCGTCGTACTGAACTCCGTGTTCCTCAACGAATGCGTTGCGGCAGGTCTGGACTCCGCGATCGTGCACGCCGCGAAGATCGTGCCGATCGCTCGTATCCCCGAGGAGCAGCGGGAGATCGCCCTTGATCTGGTCTATGACCGGCGCCGTGAGGGCTACGACCCGCTGCAGGCCTTCTTGGAGGCCTTCGAGGGCGTCGACATGAAGTCGGTGAAGGCCGGCCGGGCCGAGGAGCTCGCCGCCCTGCCACTGGACGAGCGGCTGCAGCGGCGGATCATCGACGGTGAGAAGAACGGCCTGGACCGCGACCTGGACGAGGCGCTCGCGACCCGTCCCGCGCTGGCGATCGTCAACGACACCCTGCTGGAGGGCATGAAGGTCGTGGGCGAGCTGTTCGGTTCGGGTCAGATGCAGTTGCCGTTCGTGCTGCAGTCCGCGGAGGTCATGAAGACCGCGGTCGCCTACCTCGAACCGCACATGGAGAAGTCCGACGCGGAGGGCAAGGGCACGATCGTGCTGGCCACGGTCCGTGGCGACGTTCATGACATCGGTAAGAACCTCGTCGACATCATCCTGTCCAACAACGGCTACAACGTCGTGAATTTGGGGATCAAGCAGCCGGTGGCGGCGATCCTGGACGCGGCGACCGAGCACAAGGCCGACGTGATCGGCATGTCGGGACTCCTGGTGAAGTCCACCGTGATCATGAAGGAGAACCTGCAGGAGCTCAACCAGCGCAAGATGGCCGCCGACTACCCCGTCATTCTGGGTGGCGCAGCATTGACCCGCGCCTATGTCGAGCAGGACCTGCACGAGATCTACGAGGGCGAGGTCCGCTACGCCCGCGACGCGTTCGAGGGCCTGCGGCTGATGGACGCGCTGATCGCCGTCAAGCGCGGTGTGCCGGGAGCGACGTTGCCGGAGCTTAAGCAGCGGCGGGTACCGGTACGTCCGGCCATCGTCATCGAGGAGCCGGACGAGGAGCGCGGCTCGGTCCGGTCGAACGTGGCCACCGACAACCCGGTCCCCACCCCGCCGTTCTGGGGCAGCCGCATCATCAAGGGCACGCCGCTGAAGGAGTACGCGGCCTGGGTGGACGAGGCCGCGCTCTTCAAGGGCCAGTGGGGCCTGAAGTCGGCTCGCGGCAGCGGTCCTTCGTACGAGGAGCTGGTGGAAACCGAAGGCCGGCCGCGGCTGCGGATGTGGCTCGACCGGCTGCACACCGAGAACATGCTCGAAGCGGCCATCGTCTACGGCTACTTCCCCTGCGTGTCCAAGGGCGACGATCTGATCATCCTGGGCGAGGACGGCGGCGAACGGACCCGCTTCACCTTCCCCCGGCAGCGCCGCGGGCGCCGGCTGTGCCTGGCGGACTTCTTCCGCCCGGAGGACTCCGGCGAGACCGACGTCATCGAGATGCAGGTCGTCACCGTCGGGAACCGGGTCTCGGTCGCGGCCAACGAGATCTTCGCGGCGAACGCGTATCGCGACTACATGGAACTGCACGGGCTGTCGGTGCAGCTGACCGAGGCACTGGCGGAGTACTGGCACGGACGGGTCAGGTCCGAGCTGGGCATCGCCTCAGCGGACCCGGACAACCTGGACGCGATGTTCCGCACCGAGTACCAGGGCTGCCGCTACTCCCTCGGCTACCCGGCCTGCCCCAACCTGGAGGACCGCGCCAAGATCATGGACCTGCTCCAGCCGGAACGCATCGGGGTCAACCTCTCCGAGGAGTTCCAGCTGCACCCCGAGCAGTCCACCGACGCGATCGTCATCCACCACCCGGAAGCCAGCTACTTCAACGCTCATGGAGGCCCCTCATGAGCACGCTGCGCGAGATTCTGGCCTCGGGAACCCGGTCCTTCTCCTTCGAGTTCTTCCCGCCGAAGACGGACGCGGGCGAGCGCTCGCTGTGGGAGAGCATCCGGCGGATCGAGGCCGTCGCCCCCACCTTCGTCTCGGTCACCTACGGCGCCGGCGGCTCGTCCCGCTCCCGCACCATCGCGGTCACCCAGCGGATCGCCGCCCAGACGAGTCTGCGCCCGGTGGCCCATCTCACGGCGGTCGGGCACTCGGTCGGTGAACTGCGGCGCATCATCGGGCAGTACGCCGACGCGGGCGTCCGGGACGTCCTGGTGCTGCGCGGCGACCCGCCGGGCGATCCGCGCGGTGCGTGGGTGCCGCACCCGGACGGGCTGAACCACGCCCGGGAACTGGTCACGCTGGTCAAGGGGTCGGGGAACTTCAGCATCGGCGTCGCGGCCTTCCCCGAGCGCCACCCGCGTTCACCCGACTGGGAGACCGAGGTCCGGCACTTCGTCGCCAAGGCGCGGGCCGGGGCCGACTACGCCATCACCCAGATGTTCTTCCGGGCCGAGGACTACTTCAGGCTCCGGGACCGGGTGGCCGCCGCGGGATGCGATCTGCCGATCATCCCGGAGATCATGCCCGCCACCGACGTCCGGCAGATCCGGCGCTTCGCCGAACTGAGCAATGCGACGTTCCCGGACGATCTGGCAGCCCAGTTGGCGGCGGCCGAGCACGACCCGGACGTCGCCCACCGGATCGGGGTGGACCACGCTACGCGGCTGGCCCAGCGCCTGCTCGACGCCGGCGCTCCGGGGCTCCACTACATCACCCTCAATCGGTCCACGGCCGCCTTGGACATTCACCGAAACATTAGGAGTGCAGATGCCGTTCCTCACCGCCGCTGATTTCAAGGTCGCGGACATCTCCCAGGCCGCTTACGGCCGCAAGGAGATCACGCTGGCCGAGCACGAGATGCCCGGCCTGATGTCGATCCGTGCCGAATACGCGGCCTCCAAGCCGCTGGCCGGCGCGCGGGTCACCGGTTCACTGCACATGACGATCCAGACCGCCGTCCTCATCGAGACGCTGGTCGCGCTGGGTGCCGAGGTCCGCTGGGCGTCGTGCAACATCTTCTCCACCCAGGACCACGCGGCCGCCGCCATCGCGGTCGGCCCGAACGGCACCCCCGAGAACCCGCAGGGTGTGCCGGTCTTCGCCTGGAAGGGCGAGAGCCTGGAGGAGTACTGGTGGTGCACGGAGCAGGCGCTGACCTGGCCGAACACCCCCACCGGCGGCCCGAACATGATCCTGGACGACGGCGGCGACGCCACCCTCCTGATCCACAAGGGCGTCGAGTTCGAGAAGGCCGGCGAGGTCCCGGCCACCGCCGCCGACGACTCCGAGGAGTACGGCCACATCCTCCAGCTCCTCCGCCGCACCATCGGTGAGAACTCCCAGAAATGGACGCAGCTGGCGTCGGAGATCCGCGGCGTCACGGAGGAGACCACCACCGGTGTTCACCGCCTGTACGAGATGATGCAGGAGGGCTCGCTGCTCTTCCCGGCCATCAACGTCAATGACGCGGTCACCAAGTCGAAGTTCGACAACAAGTACGGCTGCCGCCACTCCCTGATCGACGGCATCAACCGTGCCACCGACGTCCTCATCGGCGGCAAGGTCGCCGTCGTTCTCGGCTACGGCGACGTGGGCAAGGGCTGTGCGGAGTCGCTGCGCGGCCAGGGCGCCCGCGTGGTGATCACCGAGATCGACCCGATCTGCGCCCTGCAGGCGGCGATGGACGGCTACCAGGTCGCCACCCTCGACGACGTCGTCGAGACCGCCGACATCTTCATCACCACGACCGGCAACAAGGACATCATCATGGCCGCCGACATGGCCAAGATGAAGCACCAGGCCATCGTGGGCAACATCGGCCACTTCGACAACGAGATCGACATGGCCGGCCTGGCCAAGATCCCGGGCATCGTCCGGGATGAGGTCAAGCCGCAGGTCCACACCTGGAAGTTCACCGACGGCAAGGTCCTGATCGTCCTCTCCGAGGGCCGTCTGCTGAACCTCGGCAACGCCACCGGTCACCCCTCGTTCGTCATGTCCAACTCCTTCGCGGACCAGACCCTGGCCCAGATCGAGCTGTTCACCAAGCAGAGCGAGTACCCCACCGGCGTCTACGTGCTCCCCAAGCACCTGGACGAGAAGGTCGCCCGTCTGCACCTGGACGCCCTCGGCGTCCGGCTGACCACGCTCCGCCCGGAGCAGGCCGCCTACATCGGCGTCCCGGTCGAGGGCCCCTACAAGGCGGACCACTACCGCTACTGAACCATCGGCGCAGTCCGGCAAACCGACAAGGAAACCATGAGCATCTTCGAGCTGGAACGACAGATGACCGGTGCTCCACCGGAAATCGTGCCGCCCGCGTCACCGAACCTGGACCCGGACTCCGTCGACCTGCCAGCCGGGACCGCGACCGCTCCGGCGCCCGCGGACATGCTCGGCCGGATCGCCGAACTGGAAGGCCGCAAGGCGGAGGCGGAAGCGGGGCCGAGCGAGCAGGCCACCCGCAACCAGCACGACCGCGGGAAGTTCACCGCCCGCGAGCGGCTGGAACTGCTCTTCGACGAGGGCACGTTCAACGAGGTCGAGCCCTTCCGCAGGCACCGCGCGACAGGGTTCGGCCTGGAAACCCGCAGGCCCTACACCGACGGAGTGGTGACGGGCTGGGGAAAGGTGCACGGCCGTATCGTCTTCGCCTACGCGCATGACTTCCGGATCTTCGGCGGTGCGCTCGGCGAGGCGCACGCCGAGAAGATCCACAAGTTGATGGATCTCGCCGAGTCCTCCGGCGCCCCGCTGGTCAGTCTCAACGACGGCGCGGGCGCCCGGATCCAGGAGGGCGTCACCGCGTTGGCCGGATACGGCGGGATCTTCTCCCGCAACACCCGGTCCTCCGGAGTGATCCCGCAGATCAGTGTGATGCTCGGCCCGTGCGCGGGCGGCGCCGCGTACTCGCCGGCGCTCACCGATTTCGTGTTCATGGTGCGCGGGACATCACAGATGTTCATCACGGGGCCCGATGTGGTGCACGCGGTCACCGGCGAGGAGGTCACGCAGGAGGTACTCGGCGGCGCCGACACCCACGCGGCGACCTCGGGTGTCGCGGCGTTCGCCTACGACAACGAGGACGAGTGCCTGGAGGAGGTCAGGTTCCTGCTCTCGTTGTTGCCGGCCAACAACCGCGAGCTGCCGCCGGTCTGGCCCTGTGACGACCCGGTCGACCGGCCCAACGACGTGTTGGTGGATCTGGTGCCGGCCGATCCGACGCAGTCGTACGACATGCGGGCCGTCATCGAGGAGATCGTCGACGAGGGCGACCTGTTCGAGGTCCATGAGCGCTGGGCCACCAACGTGGTGTGCGCACTGGCCCGTATCGGCGGCAATGTCGTCGGTATCGTCGCCAACCAGCCGGCCTCGATGGCCGGAGCACTGGACATCCAGGCTTCGGAGAAGGCGGCCAGGTTCGTGCAGACCTGCGACGCGTTCAACATCCCGCTGATCACCTTGGTCGACGTGCCAGGCTTCCTGCCCGGCAGGGACCAGGAGCACAACGGCATCATCCGGCACGGTGCCAAGTTGCTGTACGCGTACTGCAACGCGACCGTCCCGCGCATACAGGTGATCGTGCGCAAGGCGTACGGGGGCGCGTACATCGTCATGGATTCGCGCTCCATCGGCGCCGACCTCTCCTTCGCCTGGCCGAGCAACGAGATCGCGGTGATGGGGGCCGAGGGCGCCGCGAATGTGGTGTTCCGCCGTCAGATCGCGGCGTCGGAGGATCCGGAGGCCACCCGGCAGCTGCTGGTCGAGGAGTACCGACAGGAGTTGGTGCACCCCTACTACGCGGCGGAGCGCGGGCTGGTCGACGATGTGATCGACCCCCGCTGGACCCGGCGCACACTGGCCCGCTCCCTGGAGATGCTGCGGTCCAAGCAGCAGGTCCTGCCGGCCCGCAAGCACGGGAACCCCCCGGTATGAGCGAGCGATGGGCGGTGGAGCGCGGCGACGTCGGCCAGGAGGAGTTGGCGGCCCTGGCGGTGGTCCTGGCGAGTCTTTCGACGCGCGCCCAGGTACCCGGGCCCGAGACCGAACCCTCCCGCGCCGCATGGCGCCAGGGCTACGGGTACCAGAGCGCGGGCTCCTGGCGGGCGGCCGGACGATGACGCCGGGCCCGCCGGCCGCGGCGCGGTGGAGGGCGCGCGGGATGCAGCCGCCCTCCATGGCTGTTCGAGCGGGAATGCCGACCCTGGCACTCCCGCGCGTCGGACTTCAGGAGCGGAGAGGACGGCAAGGATGACGAAGGTGCCCTGGGACAAGGCGTTCGACGAAATACTGAGATCCAGCCTTCCCCTGCTGAAGCAGGACGAGGCGCTGCTGCCGAGCACGCCGCTGTCCGAGTACGGTCTGGACTCGATGGGGATGATGCAGCTCATCGCCCGGCTGGAGACCTCGCACCGGGTGACGTTTCCGCCCGGCACGATGCCCTCCTCCGCGTTTGCCAACCCGGGAGTGCTCTGGGGCATGGTGCAGGCCGCACAGCAGGCGACGGAGTGGGGGGAGCCGGACGGCGGGCACCGCGGTCCCGCACATCGGCGCCGGACCGGGCTCGCCGGTTGGTCGGAGCACGGTTCCCGGGGGACGGTCGCCGGGGCGTCCTGGCAGTACTGAGAAGAGGGTCCCGCACGCGAATCGCGCCCCGCCGGTGACACGGACCCGGCGGGGCGTACCCGTGTGCCGGGTCCTACCCGTCGAGTTCGGCGCGAACGCCTTCCAGGACCGCGTGCAGGGCCCGGGCGCTGACCTCGGGTGCGATCATCGGCACCGACCGCCCGGCGAGCAGGGCCTCGCTGTCGGCGACCATCGACGTGACGTCGCCGCAGCCGTCCTCGATCCACTGCTCCATGCGCATGCGTACGGCGATCCGCAGTTCGTCGCTGATCCCGGTCCAGTCGAACATCGGCAGTTCTGCGGTGAGGACCGGAATGCGCAGTGTCCGCTCGATGTACAGGCCGGCCGCCTCGCTGTCCGTGATGCCGATCTGTGCTGCTGCGAAGTAGGAATAGGTGCGCGGGCCGAGATGGTGCGTCCACTCCACCTCGTCGAGCGGGGCGTCGGGGAACGCGCCGGCCGGCGCGGAGGCGAGCAGCCGCTCGGCCTCGGGCCACCGGCGATTGCCGTACATGTAGGGGATCCGGGAGAACGCGTCGTTGTGGACGAGGATCAGTGCCGCGGGGGCGGCCAGCCGCACCAGCCGGCGGAAGTCGGCGGCATGGTGCTGGGCGGGTGTGACCGGAACGGCGGTGTGCGCGAACTCCGTCTGCTCCTCCAGCGGCTGCAGATAGCCGGTCCGCAGGAACTCCCGGAAGTCGCAAGGTAACGGGAAGCACCGGTCGGCGGGCGGCGGATCCACCGGCCAGACCACCGCCACCTGCCCGCACCCGTCGGCCAGCTTCTCCAGCGGCCGGTGCAGGGCGTACCCCAACGGTTCGTTGGCGTGCGGCATCAGCGCCAGGGCGATCACGGGATCGCCCGAGCCGAACCACTCGATGGTCATCTGCGGGCGGCCGGGCCAGGCGTACTCGGCGTCGTCGAGCGGAAGCCGGTAGCGGGGCCGGGAGATCCATTCCATGAAGGCACTCACCAGATGCTGTAGCCGCCGTCCACGACGAGTACGTGGCCGGTGACGTGGTCGGACATGGCGGAGGCGAGGAAGAGCAGCGGTCCGTTGAGCGCGTCGGCGGGGCCGACTTTGCCGTCCGGCATGAAGCGCTCCTGGAAGCGCCGGCCCGCCGCGGAGGCGAAGTAGGCGGCGTTCTTGGGGCCTTCGAGGTAGCCGGGGGCGAGCACGTTGATCTGCACGCCGGACGCCGCGTATTCGAGTGCGGCGCTGCGCGTGAAGCCGATCAGGGCGGCCTTGGCCGCCGCGTAGGCCGGGACGGTGGGGACGGGGTGCAGGGCCAGGACCGAGGAGACGTTGATGATCTTTCCCCGGCCACGGGCGGCCATCCGCGGCGCGAAGCGGCGGCACAGCCCCGCGGCCGTCTTGAGGTTGATGTCGAGCATCCGGTCGATCAGTTCGTCGTCGGTGTCGGCCAGCGGCCGGGCGTCGCCCGCGCCGACGTTGTTGACCAGCACATCGGCATCGCAGCAGTCGGCGGCCGCGTCCTGGACGGCCTGGTCGCACAGGTCGCCGCAGAGGTGGTCGGCGAGGATCCCGGCCTTGCGCATCTCGCGCAGCGGTTCCTCGTTGCGGTCGATGCCGACGACCGCGGCGCCCGCGGCGGAGAAGGCGGCGGCAGCTTCCCGGCCCACCGCTCCCGCGGCGCCGGTGAGCACCACCCGGCGGCCGGCCAGCAACCAGAGATCCGGCCCGGTCATACGGCGCCCTCCTTCTCCCCGGCCGGTGCGGGGGCCCGTCGGCTCCGTGCGGCTCCGGACCGGATCACCAGCGTCGCCCCGGCGCAGGAGAAGAGCAGCGCGCAGACCAGCGCCAGCCCGTCCGGTTGCAGCCGGGCGACGAGAATGCCGAGGAACGGGGCCAGGACGGCGAATCCCAGGCTCGACGCCGTGGTGACCACGCTCATCGCGGTGGCGTCGCCGCGGTCCGCGAGATCCCGCAGCACCAGGGCCCGGTACGAAGGCAGCAGCCGCCCCTGGGCGCACTGCACGACGAGGATCCCGGCCAGGACGAGGGTGACGGATGTCGAGGCCAGGGCGGCGGACGCGGCGACGGCGGCCAGTACCACCGTGCCGGTGCCGAGCCCGCCGGGTGCCAGGTGCAGCAGCAGAGCGGCCCCCAGTGCCACGGCGGCGGCGACCAGGCCGACCAGCCGCTCGTCGATCCCGGCGGCCACCACGTACACGGGCATCAGATACAGCAGGATCGAGAAGGCCGTCCCGGTCAGCACCATCGCCGTCAGGTCCCAGCGCAGCCCGGCCGCCTCGCGCACGGCGCGCACGACGCCGGTCAACTGGGCCGCCAGACCGGGACGTTCGCCGTCCGGGGCGGCGCCGCGTACGTCGGGGACCGTCAGGACCAGGCCGACGGTCAGGCAGAGCACGATGCCGCTCGCCACGAAGGTGGCCCGCAGGGAGATCAGCGAGAACGCGCTGGCGGCGGCGAAGACCACCGCGTTCCAGCCCAGCGCCCCGGCCTGGAACAGCCGCTCCCCGGACTCGAATTCCGCGTCGCGTCCGGCCCGCCGCAGCAGGGCGCCGGCCAGGCCCGCGTCACTGCCCTGGGTGAGCGCGGTGGCCGCCGCGAACAGCGGCTGCACCAGCCAGAAGACCAGCGCGTGCGGCCAGCAGCCCAGCAGCAGCGCGGCGGCGCCCTCCATGCCGGCCCCGATGGCCAGCGCCTGGCGCGGACCGATCCGGTCGGCGAGCAGCCCGGCCGGCAGGTCCACCAGCACGATCAGCAGCGCGAAGACGGCCTCGATGACGAGGAGAGTGCCCAGCGACACCCCGACCTGGCGGGCGTACAGCACGATGTAGGGGAGGAAGAAGTAGCTGCGCAGCAACAGCCGCGCGCCCAGCAGGCGTCCGTACGCGGCGGGCCAGGGGCGGTTCACCGGCGCGCTCCGGACGGGCTCAGCGCCTCCCAGCTGCCGGGCTCCTTCACATCGAGCCAGATCAGCTCCCGGTAGACGCCCTTGTAGTACGAGCAGTGCTCCGACTCACGGTCGAGCCGCTTGAAGTGCGTGTAGCTCTTGTGCACGCAGCCGCCGTGGCACATCTGCTTCCAGGTGCACTTCGCGCACTCGTCGATCTCCTCGACATGCCGATCGCGGAGCTGCCGCACCACGGGGCTGGTGTCGAGGACGTCGCGGATCGTCTCGCTGCGCAGGTTCCCGATGACGAACTCCGGCTTGCCGACCATCTCCTCGCACGGGTAGAGGTCGCCGTTGGTGTCGACGGTGATCATGTTGACCCCGGCGCCGCACGGGTTGCGCATGCACATGTACTCGCGCTTGAAGGAGCGCAGCGAACCCAGCTCGCCCGCGGTGAGGTTGGCCAGCGGGACGCTGGGGGCGCCGGACCGCCCGAGGCGGGCCACATGCCGGACGACGCCGAGGTACGCGGCCAGGTACCGGTCGCCGGTGAGCCACTGTTCGAGGCCGGCCTTCCCGGTGGTGAACACCGGCAGGAACCGTACGCTGGCGACGTCCAGCGCGGCCATCGAGTCGTACATCTCGACGATGCGGTCCGCGGTGCCGGCGTGCACGACACACACCGCGTGCACCGCGATCCCCAGCTCCTGGAGCCTGCGGATCCCGCGCACCACACCCCGGTACGAGCCCTTGCCCGCGTGGTCCACCCGGAACTCGTCGTGCGTCCCGGGAGTGCCGTCCAGCGAGACCCGGACCGAGAAGTCGTTGTCGGCCAGGAACCGGCACACCTGCGGGGACAGGTTGTAGGCATTGGTCTGGATGGAGAACCAGACCTTCTTCCCCGCGCGGGCGTAGACCCGCTGGGCGTGCGCGGTGACCTCGCGGATGGCCGGCATGGCCATGGTGGGTTCGCCGCCGTGGAACTCGAAACTGGTGAACCGGGTGGGCATCTCGACGAGTTCGTCGACGGCCTTGCACATCACCTCGGCGGAGAGCTGCTCCCGGGGGATGCCCTCCTCGATGGTGTAGCAGTAGGTGCACGCCAGATTGCACCAGTTGTGCACATGGAAGATGCCCAGCACCGGATAGCTGTTGTGAGCGGCCTTCGGGAGATCAGTTCCAGGCCAGGGGTAGGGCGCGTGGCGGAGGTGCCGCGCACCCGCTGGTCCAGCTCCAGCAGGCCCCGGTCGAAGAGCTCGCGGACGGTGTCGTGGGTGACGCGGGCGATCGGGTCACCCAGCGCATACAGGTCGCTGAGGGAGGCGGGGCCGTTCGCGTCGAGATGTGCGAGCAGGGCCAGTGCGCCGGCGTCCTCGGTGACCGTCCAGCCACCGGTGCCGGGCGCGACCACCAGTGTCTTCCCCGTGGCTACGCCGTCGCCGGCTTCGAGCTGGAGATGGTCGGAGACCCCGATCCGGGTGTCCGGCGCCAGGTCGATCGGCATGTGGCGGCCTTCCCTTCCCTACCGTCCGGCTTCCGCTCGCTCTGCGTGGTGCCGCGCTGCCACCTCCGGCCGGTGCCGGAAGGGGTGCGGCGCGGGCGTGCCCGCCCATGGCGTACGGGCACGCCCCTCGTTGTGCCGCTGCTCAGGTGGCCACCCAGGAGGACTCCACCGACTCCTCGTTCTGCTCCGACTCCTCCAGCTCTTCCGGCTTGCTGGAGGGGGACGACATCTTCTTCTCCGACATGAGATTCACCTCCTCCTCGATCCGTGGGACGGGTAGGTGAAGGGAAGGTGGCGAACGGCTCTCGAGCCGGGGTCGGGAGGTGCTGGACGTGCAGGTGGGTCACGGCAGCGGCTGGGGCGGCGTGGGTCCGGTGTAGTGGCCACTGGGACGCAGTCGCAGCGGGCGCTCCTGGTACTCCTCCAGCGCGTGGGCGATCCAGCCGGCGGTGCGGGCCACCGCGAAGACCGCCTCACCCGCCTCCGCGGGCATGCCGGCCGAGACCGACAGCACGGCGAGCGCGAGATCGACGTTGGCGTGCAGCGGGGTGTACCGCGCGGTCGTCTCCACCACTTCGCGGGCGGCGGTGAGTGCGGGGGCCGCCTGCGGCAGGTCCTCGAGGAGACCGAACAGCATCCGGGCACGCGGGTCCTCGCCCGGGTACAGGCGGTGGCCGAGCCCCGGGATCCGGCGCCCTTCGCGCAGGTGGTCGGCGACGACCGCCGCCGCGCTGCCGCGTTCCAGCACCTCGGTCAGCAGCCGGTGCGCGAGGCCGCTGGCGGCGCCGTGGAGCGGTCCGTCGACCGCGCCGAGGCCGGCGGAGACGACGGCGTACGGGTGGGCGCGCGCGGAGGCCGCGACCCGGGCGGCGAGGGTGGAGGCGGCCAGGTCGTGGTCGATGAGCAGGGTGAGCGCGGCGTCGAGCACCCGCACCGACGCCTGGTCGGCGGGGTGCCGGGTGAGCCGGGGCCAGAGCCGCTCGGCCAGCGCGCTCTCCGGTCCGTCCGCCGCGTCGGCCTCCCGTACGGGCAGGGCGCTGACCAGGGTGGCGATGAGGGCGGGGGCGGCGGCCAGCACGGTGGGCGCCGACAGGTCGAACCGCAGCGGATCGGTGACGGCCGCCGCGATCGTCACCGCCCGAAGCCGGTCCACCAGCCCGCTGTGGGCGGGCAGCGCCTCCACGGCCCGGCGCGCGGCGGCGAGGCTCTCGGGCGGCGCGGTGAAGCGGATGCCCGGCGTCAGTTCACCGGTCCACAGCCACGCGGCGGTCTCCTCGTAGCCGTAACGGGCGGCGAGGGCGCAGGCGTCGACGCCCCGGAAGTAGTAGCGGTCGGTGTCGATGAGGGTGATGCCGGTCCTGGCGGTCAGGTCCCACGGGCCGTCGCCACCGGAGGAGCCGGCGGCCCGGTCCGCCGCCATACCGTCGCCGCCCGGCCGTCCGCGTCCCGACCGGCGGGCGAGCGCGTCCACCTCCTCGGGGTCGAAGGTGCTGCCGCGCCCGCCGGGCGCGCGCCGGCTGGTGAGCAGCCCGCGGCTGACGTACGCGTAGACCGTCTCGGACTTCACCCCGAGCCGGCCGGCGGTCTCCCGGGTACTCAGCCGCTTTCCGCTCCCGCTCGTTCCGCCGCCCGTGTCGTCCGTCATGAGCCACACCGTATCCAGTCGTGTCCATATTGATTCAATCAACATTGACAAGCATTGAATCAATCATAGACAGTCGAATCAACATCCAGGGAGGAAAGCCATGCCCACCACCGAGCGGAACGCCCCGATCGATGTACCCCGCGGACTGAAGGGAGTGGTCGTCACCGACACCGCGCTCGGCGACGTCCGGGGCCTTGAGGGCTTCTATCACTATCGCCAGTACTCGGCCGTGGAACTGGCGGAGACCCGCACCTTCGAGGACGTCTGGCATCTGATGTTCTACGGCACGCTGCCCGACGCGGCGGGGCGCGCCGCCTTCACCGCGCGGACCGCCGAGCTGCGCCGGCTGCCCGCCGACGTCCGGGACGCCCTGCCCGCCATAGCCCGCTCGTGCGCGCTCGCCGGACCCCTCGCCGGACTGCGCACCGCCCTGTCGCTGGCCGGCGCCTCGGCCGGCTTCCGGCCGCTGTACGACATCGACGCCGACCGCCGCCGCGCGGACGCGCTCGCGGCGAGCGCCCTCGTGCCGACGCTGCTGACCGCGCTGCACCGGCTCGGCCAGGGACTGGCCCCCGTCGAACCGCGCGCGGACCTGCCGTACGCGGCCAACTACCTGTACATGCTGACCGGGCAGGAGCCCGAGCCCGCCCGGGCCCGGGCGATCGAGCGGTATCTGATCTCCACGATCGACCACGGCTTCAACGCGTCCACCTTCACCGCCCGGGTCATCACCTCCACCGGCGCGGACCTGGCCGCCTGTCTGGTCGGCGCGATCGGCGCGCTCTCCGGGCCGCTGCACGGCGGCGCGCCGAGCCGCGCGCTGGACACCCTGGACGCCATCGGGACACCCGAGCGCATCGACCCGTGGATCCGCGAACGCGTTCTGGCGGGCGACCGGATCATGGGCTTCGGGCACCCGGTCTACCGCACGGAGGACCCGCGCTCGCGGATGCTGAAGGAGATCGCCCGGGGCTTCGGCGGGCCGCTGGTGGACTTCGCCGTCCAGGTCGAGGAGCGCGTCGAGGCGATCCTCGCCGAGCTGAAGCCCGGCCGGGAACTGCACACCAACGTCGAGTTCTACGCGGGCGTGGTCATGGAGCTGTGCGGGCTGCCCCGCGAGATGTTCACCCCGACCTTCGCCTCGGCCCGGGTCGTCGGCTGGTGCGCCAACATCCTGGAGCAGGCCGAGGACAGCAAGATCATCCGTCCGGCGGCGCGCTACACCGGGCCCCCGCCGCCGCAGCCGGTTCCGGCGATCTGACCGGCGAACCGCGGTCCGGCCGGGCGCCGGTGGCGGCCCGGGCGGCCCGTGCGGCGGGTCAGCCGACGGGCCGGCGGTCCACCGGCGTCACCGGATTGCGGATGGTCACCGAGGTGCGGCGCGGACCCGACCACGGAGCCGGAACGGCATCGATGTCCCGCGCCAGCCGGTAGGCCAGCGCCTCGTAGTTCACCCGCCACCCCCTGAAGTGCGGCCAGGCCTCCTGCGGGGTGCGCTCCATCGGATAGCCCTGGTCCGCCATGCGCTGCACGCCGCGCAGGTACTCCGCGTACTCCAGGATCAACGGGTCGTCCGGCAGCGGATCGTGGTTGTACGCGACACCGCGCATGTCGGCGATGTCGCGCAGGCAGACGAAGCCGCCGCGCAGCGCCATCCGCACCTCGGCCTGCGGCCGGGAGGGGTTGAGCGCCAGCCGCAGGGCGGCCGCGTCCATCACCGACAGCAGGCTGATCAGCCAGTTCCGGGTGGCCCGGGGCGAGCGGAACATGATGAGCACCGGGTAGGTCGTATGGCTCTCGCTCACCTCGGCCGCCCACCGCTCCCAGTTGCGGAACAGCTCGGTGAGGCTGTCCAGCAGCTCCACCTGGGCGTACCGCGCCAGGATCTCCGGCCCCCACGGCGGGCTCCCGGCGCGGGCCTGCAGCATCGTCACCTCGGTCTCGCGGCGCGCGTACGCCCCGTAGAGCGTCGGCAGATAGCCGATCTGCAGACCGATGACGATCGGGCCGGTGGCCGCCGCGCAGAAGTCGATGGCCGTCAGCGTCGGGCGGCTGCTGCTGGCGAAGCCGAGGGTGAACAGCGAGGAGCCGGCCTCGAACAGCGACGTCTGGGGGCCGAGCCCGCTGACCGCGGCCTCCAGCAGGGCGTAGCCGCCCATGAAGCACGCCAGCCAGCTCATCAGCGTGATCACGATCGCCAGCGGGGCTGCGGGCGCGAGCACCCGGTCCTTGCTCTCGATGCTGTCGCAGCGGTCCGCCACCAGTTGGAAGGGCGCGTGCACCAGCCGTTGGACGATCTGGGTGAATCCCGAACGGCTCGCCCGCGGTATCACCAGCGTCCGCAGCACGGAGGAGTAGATGCCGAGCACGATGGCGGTACCCACAACGCCCAGCAGTGCGCGCAACACGGTGTCCTTCCAGGTCGGAGCGGGCCGGAAGATCGACTCGCTTCGCGGGAAAGCGTAAGCGCGGCCGCACCGGAACCGGCCGGGGCACGCGCGGCACAGATCACATACCGACTGGTCGGTCACCCATTCCCCTGGCGCCGCGCACGCTCTACCGTGAAACCTGCGGGAACACGGCCCATGACGGACCGGGAACGACCAGGAACGACGAGGAACAGCGGAAGGAGTCGCGTTGCGCGCGATCCAGATCACGGAGTTCGGCGGACCCGAGGTACTGCGGCAGGTGGAACTGCCGGCGCCCGAGGCACAGCCGGGACACCTGCTCGTGGAGGTGTCGTCCGCGGGGATCAACTTCGCCGACACCCACACCGTCGAGGACAGCTACCTCTCGCGCTCCACCCTGCCGATGGTCCCCGGCGCCGAGGTCGTCGGCCGCACCTCCGACGGCCGCCGCGTCGTCGCCCTCGCCGACAACGGCGGGTACGCGGAGATCGCCGCCGTCCGCGAGTACCTGGCGCACGACGTCCCCGAAGGCGTCAGCGACGGCCAGGCCCTCGCCCTCATCGTCCAGGGGCTCACCGCCTGGCACCTGCTGCGCACCTCCGCGCGGATCGCCGCGGGCGAGAGCGTCGTGGTGCACGCGGCCGCGGGCGGCACCGGGTCGCTGGCCGTGCAGCTCGCCAAGTCCTTCGGCGCGGGCCGGGTCATCGCCACCGCCTCCACCAAGGAGAAGCGGGACCTCGCGCTGGAACTGGGCGCCGACATCGCGGTCGACGCCGACGCCGAGGGGATGAAGGACCGGCTCGTCGAGGCCAACGACGGCAAGAAGGTCGACATCGTCCTGGAGATGACCGGCGGTCCGGTCTTCGACGCGTCACTCGCCGCCCTCGCGCCCTTCGGCCGGCTGGTGACGTACGGCATGGCCTCCCGCGTCCCCCCGACGCCGGTCCAGGCCGCCCAGTTGATGGGCCGCTCCCGCGCGGTCGTCGGCTTCTGGCTGATGCACTGCCTCGGCCGCCCCGGCATGTACCGCGAGCCGATGGCCGAGCTCCTGGCGATGACGGCCGACGGACGCCTCAAGCCCCAGGTCGGCGGCGTCTACCCGCTCGCCGACGCCGCCCGCGCCCACGAGGACATCCGCGCGCGGCGCACCCACGGCAAGCTGATCCTGGACGTGACGCGCTGAGCCGCCGCCGGCGGCAACTGCCCGCAGGGCCGGCCGGCGCCGAATGACCCGCTGATCCGGAAACCCGTGGCCCGTCGTGTTCGTTGTCCAAGATGCACCATGGACAACGGAGTACATCTCTCCCGCCGGTTCCCGGTCTGGGGAGCGTTGGGCCTGTGAGCCGACGCGCCGTGAAGCGCGGAACGGAATCCCTGATTCCCGGCCGGTTTTGATCCCTTTGTTCCGCCCCGAGCGGCCTAGGGTGGAGATCACATCCGAGAACGACCTGGAGGCAGTGGCGTGACGGCGTACAACGAGAAGGAAGTACAGATCAGCCCGACGGAGTGGGTGGCCACGCAGGCGCGGACCTACGAGGAGTCCGGTGGCACCAAGGGTACCGACATGAACGGCTCGCCCTGCCTGCTCCTGGACTACCTGGGCCGGCGCAGCGGCAAGTGGCACCGGACGGTGCTCATCTACGGCCGGGACGGCGCCGACTACCTGATCGTCGCCTCGAAGGGCGGCGACGACAACCACCCGCTCTGGTACCTGAGCCTGCAGGACAACGCCGAGGTCCATCTCCGCGTGGACACCGAGCGGTTCGCCGCCACCGCCGAGACCCTGTCGCCCGACGAGAAGGCCCGCGTCTGGCCCCACCTGGTCGACGTCTACGGCCCGTACGCGGACTACCAGCAGAAGACCGAACGGGACATCCCCGTCGTGCGGCTGCGCCGGGTCTGATGTGACATCGGCCGGGGGAGGCGGAGGCGCTGATGGTCTGCGCCGCCGCTCCTTCGCCGCCCCCGGAGGCGGGGTCTCGTAGGCGGGCCCGGCGGCCGAGTGCCCGGCCGGTCGTGCGACGTGCGGAGGATCTTCGGCCCCGCGGCCTTCAACCGGGCGGGTAGCGACGTCAGCCCGCAGGTCGATCCCCGGCAGGTGAGGCCGACGAAACACTGATGGCATGTCAACCAACACGGTCTGCTGACCCTGTGGGAGCCCCTGGTGCTGGCCTTGGCCTACGGCTACTACCGCCGTCGCTGCCGCCCGGCCGTCTGCGCGGTGGCGGACGTACGGCTGTCAGCCGCGGTTGCCCTGTACTCCGAAGTTGCATGGACCCCACTGGGTGAGCCCGGAGAAGACGTCCTTCTCCCAGGTGTGCGCGAACAGTTGGAACTGCTGGATGTTGTCGGGCGAGAACGGGATGCTGATGCGCAGGACGTGCGGCAGACCGGGGTCAGGACCGCCGTCGACGGCGAGCCCCTGGCCGTCCGCCGCCGTGTACGAAACCGCGAAGGGAACGGCCGAGGTGATGTCCAGGGTGCCGCGCCAGCCGTCGTGGTCCATCTGCCAGCGGCCGACCCAGAAGGCGTCCGTCTGCGGGGCGGCGTCCTGGGCGGCGACGTCGATGATGTAGCGGCCGCCGAGGATCGGCCGGTCCGCCGAGTCGTAGGACAGCTCGATGAAGGCATAACCGATGGAGTGAAATCCCGGGCGGCCGCGCATGTTCCGCTCCGGTGCTTCATGCACCGGCGGGCTCCGCCGCGGCCCGGGCGGTGGCGGGCGGCGGCTACGCGCTCGGCCGTGGCTCCCGTTCGTCGATGACGCGCTTGATCTTTCCGACCGAGCGTTCCAGGGTCTCCGGATCGACGACGGCCACCTCCACCGTCACGCCCACTCCGTCCTTGACTCCCTGCGCGATGGCGGCCGCCGCCGCGGTCCGCTGCTCGGGGCTCGCGCCCGGGCGTGCCTCGGCGCGTACGGTGAGCCGGTCGAGACGGCCCTCGCGGGTGAGCCGCAGCTGGAAGTGCGGTGCCACGCCGGGGGTGCGGAGCACGATTTCCTCGATCGCGGTGGGGAAGAGGTTCACCCCGCGCAGGATGATCATGTCGTCGCAGCGGCCGGTCACCTTCTCCATCCGGCGGAAGGGGCGCCGCGCCGTGCCGGGCAGCAGCCGGGTCAGATCGCGGGTGCGGTAGCGGATGACCGGCATCGCCTCCTTGGTGAGGGAGGTGAAGACCAGCTCTCCGCTCTCGCCCTGCGCCATCACCTGGTCGGTGAGCGGGTCGACGACCTCGGGGAAGAAGTGGTCCTCCCAGATGTGCAGCCCGTCCTTGGTCTCGACGCACTCCTGCGCCACCCCGGGGCCGATGACCTCGCTGAGCCCGTAGATGTCGACCGCGTCGATGTCCATCCGCTGCTCGATCTCCCGCCGCATCTCCTCGGTCCACGGCTCGGCCCCGAAGATGCCGGTCCGCAGGGACGTCGAGCGCGGGTCGATGCCCTGCCGCTGGAACTCGTCCAGCAGCGTGAGCATGTACGAGGGGGTGACCATGATGATGTCGGGCTTGAAGTCCTGGATGATCCGGACCTGGCGCGCCGTCATACCGCCCGAGGCCGGGATGACCGTACAGCCCAGCCGCTCGGCACCGTAGTGGGCGCCGAGGCCGCCGGTGAACAGGCCGTACCCGTAGGCGATATGGATCCTCTGTCCGGGCCGCCCGCCCGCCGCGCGGATCGACCGGGCGACCATGTCCGCCCACATGTCCAGGTCGTTGCGCGTGTAGCCCACGACGGTCGGGGCGCCGGTGGTGCCGCTGGACGCGTGAATCCGCCGGATGTCCGCCTCGGGCACGGCGAACATGCCGAACGGGTAGTTGTCGCGCAGATCGGCCTTGGTGGTGAAGGGGAACCGGGCGAGATCCTCGAGAGTGCGGCAGTCCTCCGGCGACACCCCGGCCGCGTCGAACGAGTTCCGGTAGAAGGCGACGTTGTCGTACGCGTGCCGCAGGGTGGCCCGCAATCGCCGCAGCTGAAGATCCCGCAGCTCCGCGCCGCTCAGCTGCTCACCGGCGTCGAGGAGGGCGCCGCCCGCTCCCGACCGATCGTTCGGTACTGTCGTCACGGGCTCAAGTAATCAGGATCCGCATCGCAGGTCAAGAGACGCGCGATGATCCACAGACTTCCGTGCGGCCCGACCGGCGCACCGTGCGGTAGTGCTTGACCCGGGCACCCGTGCCGTCCGAAGGTGGCCCGGGGCAGGTCCGGCAGCGGGGAGGCGTCATGGTCGCGGTGCACAGCAATACGGTCGACGGGGTGTTGCGGCGCAGCGCCCGGCGGGTACCCGACCGGGTGGCGGTGCGGTTCGGGGACCGGACGTGGACCTATCGGGAACTCGACGAGGCGGTGTCCGCGGCGGCGGCCGTCCTCCTGGAGCGCGGGCTGCGGCCGGGCGAACGGGTCGCGGCCTACGGGCACAACTCCGACGCCTATCTGATCGGCTTCCTCGGCTGTGCGCGCGCCGGCCTGGTGCACGTGCCCGTCAACCACCATCTGGAGGGCGAGGACCTCGCCTACCAGCTCGGGCAGTCCGGCAGCGTGCTGGTGCTCAGCGACCCGCAGCTGCGCGACCGGCTCCCCGCCGGCGTCCCTGTCCTGGCGCTCCGGGACGACGACACGTCGCTGCTCGCCCGGCTGCCCGCCGCCGGGCCGGCGACCGGTGCGGCGGAGGCCGGGGCCGAGGATCTCGCGCAGCTGCTCTACACCTCAGGGACCACCGCGCTGCCCAAGGGCGCGATGATGACGCACCGCGCGCTCGTCCACGAGTACGTCAGCGCCGTCACCGCGCTCGGCCTGCGGGAGGGCGACCGGCCGGTGCACTCGCTGCCGCTCTACCACTCGGCGCAGATGCATGTCTTCCTGCTGCCGTACCTGATGGTCGGCGCGGAGAACACGATCATCGCGGGACCGGATCCGCAGACGGTCTTCGACCTCGTCGAGGAGGGCCGGGCGGACAGTCTCTTCGCGCCGCCCACCGTATGGATCGCCCTCGCCAACCACCCGCAGTTCGCCGAGCGCGACCTGAGCGGACTGCGCAAGGCCTTCTACGGTGCCTCGATCATGCCCGTTCCGGTTCTGGAACGGCTGCGCGCCCGGCTGCCGCACCTCGCCTTCTACAACTGCTTCGGGCAGAGCGAGATCGGCCCGCTCGCCACCGTCCTCGGCCCGGACGAGCACGAGGGCCGGATGGACTCCTGCGGCCGTCCGGTGCTGTTCGTCGAGGCCCGGGTGGTCGACGAGGCCGGCCAGGACGTACCGGACGGCACACCGGGCGAGGTCGTCTACCGCTCACCGCAGCTCTGCGAGGGCTACTGGGACAAGCCCCAGGAGACGGCGGAGGCCTTCCGCGACGGCTGGTTCCACTCCGGCGACCTCGCCGTGCGCGACGCCGAGGGCTATCTCACCGTCGTCGACCGGGTGAAGGACGTCATCAACTCCGGCGGCGTGCTGGTCGCTTCCCGGCAGGTCGAGGACGCGCTCTACGGGCATCCGGCGGTCGCCGAGGTCGCCGTCGTGGGACTGCCCGACGAACGCTGGATCGAGGCCGTCACCGCGGTGGTCGTGGCGCGCGGCGACGTCACCGAGGACGAACTGCTGGAGTACGCCCGCGGACAGCTCGTCCACTTCAAGGCGCCCAAGCGGGTGCTGCTCGTCGACGAACTGCCGCGCAACGCGAGCGGCAAGATCCTCAAACGCGAGCTGCGCGACCGCTTCGCACCGGACGCCGGGACCGCCTGACGCCCGGCGCGCGATGAGAGGATCGGCGCATGATCTTCCGCACCGCCACCCGCGACGACCTGCCCGCCCTCATCGCCCTGCTCTCCGAGGACACGGTCGACCAGCCGGTGCCCGCCCAGGACGCGGCCGCGGTCGACGAGGCCTACAGCCGCGCCTTCGACGCGGTGGACAGCGACGCGCGCAACGAAATCGTCGTGCTGGACGACGGCGCCGGCACGGTGCTCGGCTGCCTCCAGCTCACCTACATCCCCGGTCTCGGCCGGCGCGGCGCGGAACGGGCGCTCATCGAAGGCGTCCGGGTGCGGTCCGACCGGCGCGGCGCCGGACTGGGCCGCGCACTGCTCACCCACGCCGTCGAACGCGCCCGCGGCCGCGGCTGCGCCCTGGTCCAGCTCACCAGCAACAAGCGGCGCACCGACGCGCACCGCTTCTACGACTCGCTCGGCTTCGTCCGCAGCCACGACGGTTTCAAGCTCGCCCTGTAGGTTCCGCGGCCGGGCGTACGGCCGCTCAAGGTCCCGGATTTCCCCGTGGAGTTGGCGGTCACTAAGCTCCCCGGATGATCACCAAAAGACGGCTGGCGGCCGGCCTGTGCGGCCTTGCCGCAACTCTCGCCGCCGGACTGTTCCCGGCGTCCGCCGCCGCGGACGAGCCCACAGCGCAGGAACCACCCAAGATCGACCTGGTCCTGGACGTCAGCGGGTCGATGAGCGCGCGGGACGTGGACGGGAAGTCGCGGATGTCCGCGGCGCAGCAGGCGTTCAACGACGTGCTGGACGCGGTGCCGGACGATGTCCGGCTCGGCATAAGGACGTTGGGGGCCACCTATCCCGGCAAGGACATGAAGACCGGCTGCCAGGACAGCAAGCAACTGTACCCCGTGGGCCCGGTCAACAGGACCGAGGCGAAAGCGGCCGTCGCGACGCTGCGCCCCACCGGCTGGACCCCCATCGGGCTGGCGCTGCGCGGCGCAGCCCAGGACCTGGCGGGCGGTGACGCCACCCGCAGGATCGTGCTCATCACCGACGGCGAGGACTCCTGCGGCCAGCCGGACCCCTGCGACGTCGCCCGTGAACTCGCCGCGCAGGGCACCCACCTGGTGGTGGACACCCTCGGCCTGGTGGCGAACGACAAGATCCGCAAGCAGCTGAGCTGCATCGCCGAGGCCACCGGCGGCACGTACACCTCCGTCCAGCACACCGACCAGCTCTCTTCGCGCATCAAGCAGCTGGTACGGCGCTCGGCGCAGACTCCGCCGGTCGTTCCGAAGGCGGTCCAGGGATCGGCACAGTGCGGGAACGCGGCCGGCATCACCCCGGGCGTGTACACCGACCGCGAGGAGTTCGGGCAGCACCGCTACTACAAGGTCGCGGTGACCGACGGCCAGGAACTGCGGGCCACGGTCAGCGTCGGCGCCGACCGGGCGGTGAACGCGGACTACGGCGTACTGCTGCGCGCGGTGAGCGGTGAGGGCCAGGAACTGGTCCGCGGCTCGGACGCCGGCAGCGGCCGGACCGATGTGATGTCCTCCGGACTGCGCTACGTCTACCCGGAGAAGGACACCGACTCGGACGACGCCCCGCCGCCACACACCGTGTGCCTGGAGGTCAGCAACTCCTTCTCGGCGCCGGACGCCGTCAAGCGCACCCCGGGCCTGCCCGTCGAGCTGACGCTCGACCTGGTCGACGCCCCCGACGAAGCCGGTGATGTCGCCGCGTTCGGCCTGGGCCGCGGCTGGGTGCTGCTCGGCGTCCTGGCGGTCACGGGACTGTTCGCCGGACTGATCTGGGGCTGGCTGACCCGCTGGCGCGTCGCCGTATGGAGGAGCAACTGATGCGTACGACACGTCTGGTGACCGCCGCACTGCTCACCGGGGCGGCCCTGCTCGGGCCCGCCGCGACCGCGCTGGCCGACACCCCCGGCGCGAGTCCGAGCACGGACCCCGCAGCGAGCCCCAGCGGGAGCTCCGGCACCGAGGAGGAGGCCGCGCCCACCGAGGCCGGCACCGCCTTCCGTACCGCCACCGCGATCCGGCAGGGACAGGCCGCCACGGCCGCCGCCTCGACCGGCGACTACCTGTACTGGATGTTCCCGGCCGCCGCGGGGCAGACCGCCACCGCCAAGGCGACGGTGACACTGCCCGACCAGGCCAACCGGCACGGTGCGCAGACCTGGCAGATCGACGTCTACGACGGTCTCCGCCGCCGCCAGCCGTGCGTCTCGGGCGACCGGACGGTGAAGAGCCCGGACTCGGGTCCGTCCGTCACCCTCACCTGCACCCTACGCACGGTGCGGCCGATCGCCGACACCAGGTCCAACGACCCGCTGCCGGGCGCGTACTACGTACGGCTGACCGTCATCGATCTGCCCGCCGACGATCTCGGGCAGCCGTTCAAGGCGGAGGTGCTCGCGACGACGAAGGACGCCGGGGGAGCGCACTCCGAGGGCGGCGAGCTGGCCGTCCCGCTGACCCCCGCGACGCAGCCGGACGCGCTCGCCGCCCCGGAGGGCGGGTGGACTTCCGGCTGGTGGTCCGACCGCTGGCTGTGGACCGCGGGCGGAGGTGTGCTCGGCGCGCTCGCCGCGATCGGCGGCTACACCCTCACCAGGGGACCGCGCCGGTCCTCGGCCCGGGTGCCGTCCCAGGGGTACGCGGGGCCGCCCAGCGGTTCACGGGACGCCGAGGCGTACTCGAGGCACTGAACGGCCGGGAGAAGGCGGTCGGAGGTCGGACCGCCTTCTCCCCACCGTCAGGGCGAGACAGTCAGGGCGACAGGGTCAGGGTGAGACGGGCGATCCGGCCCTTCTCGCCCGACGCCCAGCAGCTGAGGTCGGGGGCACAGTCGACCGTGTCGAAGGACCCGGAGTCGAACTGCCGCCAGCCGCGCCCCGAGTTGAGGGACAGATCGCTGCCGGTGGGCCCGACCGCGATCGCGGCGAAGCCCGGATAGGGGAGCCACGCGACACCCGAGCGGTACGCCTGCGGTGGCGTCGCGGACACCGTCCAGGTGGCGCCGCCGTCCCGGCTGACCGCTCCGGCGCTGGGCGAGGCCTGGTCGGCGCGGTAGGCGCCGCCGACGGCCAGGCCGTGCCGGGCGTCACGGAAGGCGAGGGCGAAGACGCCCTTGGCGGGGTCACCGGCCGGGATCACGGTCGGCGCCGCCGTCCACGTCAGACCCCGGTCGCCGGAGTGCAGCACGCGGGAGGCCGCGCCGCCGCCGGTGGCCAGCCACACGTCACGGCTGCCCGACGTGACCAGGCACTGGCCGCTCGCCGCGAAGGAGGCCTCGCCGTCCTGCGCGGCGGGCATGCCGTCGGAGGGCAGCACCCGCCAGCTGCGGCCGCCGTCACCCGTGGACAGGATCCGGTACTTGCCGTCCACCGGGTCGCTGACGGCCAGTCCGTTCTTCGCGTCGAAGAACGTCAGACAGTCGTAGAACGCCTTCGGGTCGGGGTTGCGGAAGGTCTCGGTCCAGCTGGCGCCGCCGTCCTGCGTCCGGTAGACGCGGGAGGCGTCGCCCTCGCCGATCGCCAGGGCCACCGCGTGCCGCGCGTCGAACGCCTCGATGTCGCGGAACTCCAACTCCGCAGCACCCGGCGGGGACACATTGCCCCAGCTGGCGCCGCCGTCGGTGGTCCGCAGGACGGTGCCGGCGGAGCCCGCCGCCCAGGCGGTCCTGCTGTTCACCGCCGACAGGCCGCGGAACCGGGACGTCGTCCCGGTCGCCTTGAGCTCCCAGCCGAGCTTCGGCAGGCTCACCTTCGCCCCGTTCGCCTGTGGCGCGGCCGGCTTCGTGCCGCCCGGCTCCGGGCCGGCCTGCGCGGGAAGCGCGGCCACCGCGACCAGTGCCGCCCCGCACAACCCGATCGTCACCGTACGTCTCAGTATCCCCATGGCACTCATGCCGCGGAACGTAGCCGACCCCCTCGATGCCGTCCAGACGGCACCGAGGGGGTCGGCGGATGCTGACCGGGTGGATTCATCCCGTGGTGGCCGCCTTGCGGGGCAGCAGCAGGACGAGTGCGGCGAGGGCGACTTCGACGGCGATGAGGAAGCCGAGACCGAGACCGAAGGCGTGCGGGAAGGACTCCGGCTGTCCGCTGCCGACCGCGTCGTAGAAGATGATGCCGATCAGCGCGACGCCCAGCGCTCCGCCGATCTGCTGGATGGTGGCCACGGCGCCGGAGGCGGAGCCGACCAGCTGGGGCGTGACGCCCCGGAGCACGGTGGTGGTGAGCGGTGCGATGACCATGCCCATCCCCAGTCCGTCGAAGAACAGCCCGGGGACCAGCCAGCCGATGCCGCCGGTGGTGCCGATGCGGTGCGAGGCCTCCCAGAGGAGTGCCAGGCCGAGGACCATGCCGAGGGCGCCGACCGAGATGGTGTGCCGGCCGAGCCGTGCGGACAGGTGGTGGGCGGTGGTCGACGTGATCATGTAGCCGGCGCCGATCGCGGTGAAGACCACTCCGGAGGCGAGTGCGTCCAGACCGCGGCCCTGCTGCAGATAGAGGGCGAGCACCAGGAAGAACGACGCCTGGCCGATCCAGAACACCAGCTGGGCGAGGACGCCGACGGTGAACGTCCGCTCCCGGAACAGCGCGGTGTCGACCAGCGGGTCGGCGCCGCGGCGGCCCAGGCGGTGCTGGTGCACGGCGAACTCCGCGAACAGCAGGGCGGACAGCGCCAGGCACAGCCAGGTCCACAGCGGCCAGCCCTGCTCGCGGCCCTGGATCAGCGGCAGTACGAGGGCGACGACGGCAAGGGTCGACAAAGCGACACCGGTCACGTCGAGGCGGGGGCGCTGCGGGGCGCGGGACTCGGTCAGGGCGCGCGGGACGAGCAGCAGTGTCACGGCGCCGACCGGCAGGTTGATGAGGAAGCAGGTGCGCCAGTCGAGTCCGAAGAAGTCCGCCTTGATGAGCAGGCCGCCGATCAGCTGGCCGAACACCGCGCCGATACCCATGGTCAGCCCGTACATGCTGAACGCGCGGGCCTGGGCCTTTCCGGCGTAGTCGGTCTGGATGATGGAGAGCACCTGCGGGCCCATCAGCGCGGCCGCCAGGCCCTGCAGGACGCGGGAGGCCACGAGTATTCCGGCGGTCGGGGCGATGCCGCAGGCCACGGAGGTCAGGGTGAACAGCGCCAGCCCGACGGCGAAGATCCGTCTGCGGCCGAACATGTCACCCAGCCTTCCGGCGGTGATCAGCCCGGTGGCCAGGGCGAGTCCGAAGCCGGCGACCACCCACTGGATCGACGCGGTGCCGGCGTGCAGGTCCACCTGCATGGACGGGATCGCGACATTGACGATGAAGAAGTCGAGGGCGGTCATGAAGGTCGCGATCAGGAGAACCAGCAGGCCCAGCCCCGGCCGGCGGGCGGGCGGCCGCTGACGGTCGGCGGCGGAGGGGATGGTGCGTTCGTCGGTGAGGGGCGATGCCATGGCGGAACTCCTGTGGACGATTGGGCGACGGGGCGTAGGGCTGCGGCGGGGGCGGGCCGGACGGGCCCGCCCCCGGGGCGGTTGCTCAGGCCGCCGGAACCTTGTCGAGGAAGCCGAGGACGCTGCGCAGCCGGCCGTCCCCGGTCAGCACCGCGACGTCGAACCCGATCACCAGCGACTCGCCGCCGGCCGGGCCCAGTTCCCAGGTGAAGCGGGCGATGTTGTGATGGGCGTCGACGGGCCCGCCCAGGGTGAACACCAGTCCGGGGAACTGGGCCTGCACGGCGCCGATGGTCGCGTCGATCGCGTCACGCCCCTCGGCGACCACCAGCGGGTCGGTGTACTCGGCGTCGTCGGCCCACAGTTCGTCGATCGCCGAGCGGCGGGCAACGGGGTCGGTCTCGTTCCAGGTGGCGAGGTAGCGCTCGACGAGGTATTGGGTGTCGCTCATGTCCGGGGTCTCCCTGCGGGTTGGTGCGCGGCGTGCGCTGTCGTGTTGTTGCTGTGCTGCGTTCCTGCAGGTCAAGACGTTACGGAGATCGAACGGACGCGGAATCAGTCATCGTTAGGTACTTGGGTGCGGATCGGCGGCCGTCTCCGCGCTCGGGGCGGCAGCGCGGTGCGGGATGATTCGGGCGTCGGCGCGGGCCTCCCGGCGGTAGCGCCGGCAGCCGCGGAGGGCGATGCCGAGACGGCGGAGGAGCGCCCGTCGCTCGCGTTCGTGCCGCGCTGCGGTGGTGAGGGCGTTGCTGGCGGCCACGACCAGGGCGACGTTCGCTTCGGCCAAATGCCGCTTCGCGGCCGCCAGGTCGGCGAGCGCCTGCTCGAGGCAGGCGTCCCGCCGGCGGATGGTGGTGAGTCCGAGCACGGGATCCCTCCTGCTGCGCTGGTCGAAGGGCTCGCCTGCGCGGCGCTCCCGGTGTTCGTCGGCGTGGACGTAGTACGCGACGGCCTCGTCGCGGGTGAGTCCTTGGGCCTCGGCGATCTCGTCCCAGGTGGCAGCGCCCTCAAGGGCGTCACGCACTGCCTTCCACCGGCCGTCCAGCAGCCGGCGGACGAGCTCGGCGTTCGCCGCCAGCGACTGCAGCGGGGTGACGTGCGGCACGGCCAGTTCCAGGGCCGCCCGGTCCGCCTGGTCGTGGTCGCCCGACTCGACGGCGAGTACGTGAACGATTTCGATCCGGGCCAGGCGAGGGCCCTGGTTCCACCGTGCGAGCAGCTGCTCCAGCGTCATGGGCTCAGGCATCCGCGGTCACCGCCTCCGTGCCCTGGGCAGGGGTGCCGGGCCCGGTCGCGGCGAGCCCTTCGGTCAGCGAGGTGACGGCGCCGGCCGGGGGAGCAGCGGCGGCCACGGGAGCAGGGGCGGGTGCCGGCAGATAGGGCACGGCGGGCCGGAGCGGGCCCACTTGGTGGACCACGTTCGCCAACGAGCACGGAACGTTCTGCCCGGCGGCGACGAGGAGCGGCATGTCGTCCGGACCCCTCCGGCCCAGGTACTTCCAGCGGCAGCCGTCCCGGTCGACCACCGGGCGGCCGAGGTCGTGGACGCGTCCGTACAGCCGGTACGGGTCGATCGCGGCGGCGGCGAGAGCGTCGAGCAGCTCGGGCACACCGTGTGCGACCAGCCGTACTTCGGTGTCCTGCAGCCGGCCGTACGTGACCTGGGCGTTGCCCACGGACCGCCCGGAGTCGTGCCGGGAGACGCCGGTCTCGGCCATCCAGTGGTCCCAGTCCTCAAGGGACCTGACCCGGACGGCGACGACAGCGCGGTCGTAGTGGGTGCCGATCTCGATCACGTCGGCGTGTGAGACGTACTGCGAGAGAAGCCACCCGGCGACCTGCATGGCTGGGTCGCACCGCTCGTCCCACGCCGTGGCGGTGAGTTCGAGCTCGGTGCCCTCGCCCTCGGCCTCGGTGGCCTCGCCCTCGGCCTCGGCCATCGGCGCCCGAGCCGGGCGGCCAAGACCCTCGGCGGACGTGATCAGCCCGGCCGCGTCCATGGCCGTCGCGATGCGCGTCGCCACGTCACCGGTCGTGAACTGCGCCAGCCCCTCGTGAATGACTCGCGCGGCGCGGGAGAGGTTCGGATTCATCAGGCCGACCGCATCCCTCGACGGCACGGTCGGCTTACGCAGCGCAGCGCCGGCTTCCGGCCCGCCGAAACCTCCTCGATAGCCGCCAGGCCGAAGGCCTCCAGCTCGGGCGGGAGATGCCCGCAGTGATCCGGGGCCGTCACCATCGACTCATGGCCCAGGCGCCGCTGCACAGCCATGCGGCTGCCCCGCAGGGGTCACAGCAGCCGCATGGCTGTGCCGTGGATCGCGGATCGCAGGCGTCTTCTCCCGGCCCGGCGCCCGCGCCCGCCCGCTGCTCCCCGGCCGGAATCCCGTAGGGGACTACAGGGAGACAACAGGCGTGGTCTTGAAGCGGACCTGTGCCTACCGGTTGGCTGTGGACGATCACTGTTCGTAACCCGCCCGTGGAGGCAGCCCGCGGATGAGCCCACCTCCGCCCCCCTTCGGCTTCTCCCGGGCCAAGGACGACTTCGGCTTCGATCCGGCCCTCGACGACGTCGAGCTGGTCGCGGCGCGCAGCGCCCTGGGACAGGGCCACTGGTCCGAGGTACGCACCTTGCTGGCCGAGACCGGCGACCACTGGGACCGCCGCGGTCACCGGCTGGTCGTGCTCGCCGAGGGCCCGGCCACCGCCGCGTGGACCCGCGAATGGCAGCTCGCGGAACCGGACAGCCAGGACGCGGCGATGCTGCTCGCGTGCTCCACGGTGTTCCGCGCCGTGGCCGGCAAGGCGAACCCGGAAGTCGCGCGGGAGGCCTGTCTCGCGGTGGCCCGGCTGGCGCCGGCGGACCCCTCCCCGTGGCTGGCGCTGCTGATCCTGGCCCGCCGCACCGGTACCGACGAGGACCAGGTGCGCGCCTTCGACCAGGTGCGCGGCCGGCACCGTAGCCACCACCACGCGCACCATCTGATGACCGCGTGCCTGGCCGAGCGTCAGAAGACGGACCGGAACGACCCGTTCCATGAGGTGTACGAGTTCGCCGAGTGGGCCGCGGGGGAGGCACCCGAGGGTTCGCCGCTCGCCGGACTGCCGCTGCTCGCCCACATCGAGCGCTACCGGGTGCTCGCCGGGACCGGCGCCGAGCCGAAGGATCCCACCGGCCTGCCGCACTGGACCAGCGGCCGCGGCCGGCAGAGCCTGCGCACGGCGTTCGACTGGTGGCTGGAATGGCACGGTGGCGACCATCCCCGGCTGGAGCTGGATCTCAACCTGCTCGCCTTCGCCATGGTGCACAGCGGCCGTCCGGTGGAGGCCGCCGCGCTGTTCAACCGGATCGGCCCGCACGCCACCCGGCGGCCCTGGTCGTACTTCGGCCGCGATCCGAAGAAGGCATTCCGCGCCGCGCGCAGCTCCGCGCTCGGTTTCGGTTCTCCGTAGGACCCGACGCTCACCTCACCGGAAGGACACCGCAGCCATGCTGACGGGCAGTAAGACCGAGATCAGCACCTTCAAGGGCCAGGAACGGGCGCTGCGCGCCGACCGGATCGGTACGACCGGGCTCCTGCTCTCGGTGCTGGCGGCCAGCGCGCCGCTCATGGTCGTCGCGGGCGTCATGCCCACGACGTACGGTGCGACCGGCATCGTCGGGCAGCCGCTGCTGTTCGTGATCCTCGGTGTGGTGATGGCGCTCTTCAGCGTCGGCTACGCGGAGATGAGCCGCCATGTGCACAACGCGGGTGCCTTCTACGCCTACATCGCCCGCGGCCTCGGCGCCACGGCCGGTGTCGGCGCGTCCTTCGTAGCCCTCGTCTCGTACAGCCTCATGCAGGTCGGCATCTACGGCATCTTCGGCTTCGAGGTCGTCGGCCAGCTCGACCAGCACTTCGACATATCCGTCGACTGGTGGATACCGGCGCTCTTCGCGGTGCTGCTCACCGGCGCGCTGGGCGCGCTGAAGATCGACCTGAACGCCAAGGTGCTCGGCGTGCTGCTGGTCGTCGAGTGCGCCCTGGTCATCGTGTGCGACATCGCGTTCGTCGCGGATCCGGACAAGAGGCAGGGCCTGACCCTGACCGGCTTCGACCCCAGCACGCTGACGGGCGCCGGCCTCGGAATCGCCCTCTGCTTCGCCGTCGTCGGCTTCGTCGGGTTCGAACAGGCCCCCGTGTACGCGGAGGAGACCAGCAAGCCGGGGCGCGCGGTGGCGCGCGCGATGTTCCTCGCCGTCGCCTTCGCGAGTGTCTTCTTCGCCCTCACCTCATGGCTGATCGGCGTGGCCGCCGGTCCTTCGCAGGTCGTGGGCGCCGCGCAGGAGCAGAGCGCGGGCCTGCTGTTCGGTCTCACCGAGTCCCGGCTCGGCGGCACCTTCACCGACCTGCTGCACGTGTTCTTCCTGACCGGCATCTTCGCCTCGATGCTCAGCTTCCACAACGTCGTCGCCCGCTACGCCTTCGCGATGGGCCGCGAGGGCCTGCTGCCCTCCGCCGTGGGCCGCACCTCCAAGTCGAGCGGCGCCCCCGCGATCGGCTCGATGCTGCAGACCGTGATCTCCCTCCTCGTCGTGGTCGCCTTCGCGGTCACCGACGACAAGCCGGCCGGCGACCCGACGGTGCCGGTGCTGCGGCTGTTCACCTGGGGCGGCAACGTCGGCGCGGTCGGCGTCATCCTCCTCATGGCGGTCGCCTCGGCCTCCGTCATCGCCTTCTTCGTCCGCCGCGGAGCCGGCCGCGCCCAGATCTGGCGGCTGCTGAGCGCCGGGGTGGCCGGGGCCGCCCTGCTCTTCGTACTCGTCTACGCGGTCAAGGACTTCGACGTGCTGATCGGTCCCGACCAGGACGCGGCGCTGGCCTGGATCCTGCCGGGCATCGTGGGGATCTCCGGCGTCGTCGGCATCGTGCTGGGCCTGGTGCTGAAGGCACGGAAGCCCGAGGTGCACGCCCGCGTGGGCCTCGGCAACGAGGCGTTCCAGCTGGAGAAGGCCGCGGTCTCCGAGACCTCCGCCTGACCGCTCGCACCGGCCCGCCACGCCCTGGAGGCGCGGCGGGCCGGTGTCGTTTCCGGGCCCCGCCCGTCCGGCCCTTGCCAGGACTGGAACACGTTCCTAACATCACTGATGTGACATCACTACTGTCAAAGTGATCGGGGAGCCGATGGACGTGCAGGCAGGTCCCGGCCCACTGGCCGGCGTCAGGGTCGTGGAGCTGGCCGGCATCGGCCCCGGGCCGTTCGCCGCGATGGTGCTGGCCGACCTGGGCGCCGATGTCGTACGGGTCGACCGGCCCGGCGGTTCCGGGCTGGCCATCAACCCGACGTACGACATCACCAACCGCAACAAGCGGTCGGTGCTGCTGGACCTGAAGTCCCCGCGGGGCCCCGCCGCCGTCCTAGACCTCGTCGAACGCGCCGACATCCTGGTCGAGGGCTACCGGCCGGGCGTCGCGGAACGGCTGGGCGTCGGCCCCGAACAGGCGCTGGCCCGCAACCCCCGGCTGGTGTACGGGCGGATGACCGGGTGGGGCCAGGACGGCCCGCTCGCGCACACCGCGGGCCATGACATCGGCTACATCGCCATCACCGGCACGCTCGGCATGATCGGCCCGGCCGACGGCCCGCCGGCCATCCCCGCCAACCTCGTCGGCGACTACGCGGGCGGCTCGCTCTACCTCGTCATCGGCGTTCTCGCGGCCCTGCAGCACGCCCGCACCACCGGTACCGGACAGGTCGTCGACGCCGCGATCGTGGACGGCACCGCGCATCTGACCTCGATGATCCACGGCATGGTCGCGGCCGGCGGCTGGCAGGACCGGCGCGGCGCCAACCTGCTCGACGGCGGCTGCCCGTTCTACGGCGTCTACGAGACCGCGGACGGCGGCTACATGGCGGTCGGAGCCCTGGAGAAGCGCTTCTACGCCGAGTTCACCGCTCTGCTGGAGCTCGGCGAGGACGCCCCGGACCGCGGCGACCTCGCCCGCTGGGGCGATCTGCGCGCCGCCGTCGCCGCCCGCTTCAAGACCCGCACCCGCGACGAGTGGACGGCCGTCTTCGAGCAGTCCGACGCCTGCGTCGCCCCGGTCCTGTCGCTGCGCGAGGCTCCCGGCCACCCGCATCTCGCCGCCCGCGGCACCTTCACCGAGGACGCCGGCATCGTCCAGCCCGCCCCCGCGCCCCGGTTCTCCGCCACCCCCGGCGCCGTACGCCTCCCCCCCGCCCAGCCGGGCGCGCACACGGCGGAGGTCGCCCGGGACTGGCAGGTGCCCGCGCTCGGCCAGGGCGCCGAGCCCGGCCACGGTCCCGCGTCCGACGCGTCCGAAAGCCTTCGAGGAGACACATCCGTATGAAGCGTGAGATCTTCACCTCCGACCACGACGCCTTCCGTGAGACCGTGCGGACGTTCCTCGCCAAGGAGGCGCTGCCGCACCACGAGCGCTGGGAGAAGGCGGGCATCGTCGACCGGGAGGCATGGCTGGCCGCGGGCCGCCAGGGTCTGCTCGGCGTCGCGGTACCCGAGGAGTTCGGCGGCGGGGGAGAGCCGGACTTCCGCTACGGGGTCGTGTTGGGCGAGGAGTTCACCAGGGCGGGCGTCTCGGGGCTGGCCATCGGCCTGCACAACGACATCATCGGCCCGTACCTCACCTCGCTGGCCACCGACGAGCAGAAGCGCCGCTGGCTGCCCGGCTTCTGCTCCGGCGAGATCATCACCGCGATCGCCATGACCGAGCCGGGCGCCGGCTCCGACCTGCAGGGCATCCGCACCACCGCGGCCGACCACGGCGACCACTGGATCATGAACGGCTCCAAGACCTTCATCTCCAACGGCATCCTCGCCGACCTCGTCATCGTCGTGGCCCGCACCGGCCACGAGCCGGGCCAGGAAGGCGCCAAGGGCCTGAGCCTGCTGGTCGTCGAACGCGGTATGCCGGGCTTCGAGCGCGGCCGAAACCTGGACAAGATCGGCCAGCACGCGCAGGACACCGCGGAACTGTCGTTCAGCGATGTGCGGGTGCCGAAGACCGATCTGCTGGGCGGCGAGAACCAGGCGTTCCTGCACCTGATGACCAATCTCGCCCAGGAGCGGCTGGCCATCGCCGTCTCCGGGATCGCCGCCGCCGAATCCGTCCTGGAGCTGACCACCGAGTACGTCAAGCAGCGCGAGGCGTTCGGCCGTCCGCTGGCCAAGCTCCAGCACATTCGGTTCGAGATCGCGGAGATGGCCACCGAATGCGCCGTCACCCGGTCCTTCATCGACCGTTGCATCACCGAGCACAGCGCCGGCGGGCTCGACGCCGTCCATGCCTCGATGGCCAAGTGGTGGGCGACGGAACTGCAGAAGCGCGTCGCCGACCGCTGTCTGCAACTGCACGGCGGATACGGCTACATGGCCGAATACCGGGTCGCGAGGGCGTTCACCGACGGCCGTATCCAGACCATCTACGGCGGCACCACGGAGATCATGAAGGAGATCATCGGCCGTTCCCTGCTCGCCTGATCCCCCGACCGGTCTCCGGACCCCTCATTCCCGAAAGGCACCCGACGTGAGTCCCGAAGCGTACGTATTCGACGCCATCCGCACCCCGCGCGGCCGCGGCAAGGCCAATGGCGCACTGCACGGCACCAAGCCGATCGACCTGGTGGTCGGCCTCATCCACGAGATCCGCCGCCGGTTCCCCGGCCTGGACCCGGCCGCGATCGACGACATCGTGCTGGGCGTCGTCGGCCCGATCGGCGACCAGGGTTCCGACATCGCCAAGATCGCGGCGATCGCCGCCGGGCTGCCCGACACCGTCGCCGGCCTGCAGGAGAACCGCTTCTGTGCCTCGGGCCTGGAAGCGGTCAACCTGGCGGCGGCCAAGGTGCGCTCCGGCTGGGAGGACCTGGTGCTGGCCGGCGGCGTGGAGTCCATGTCACGCGTCCCGCTCGGCACCGACGGCGGCGCCTGGGCGATGGACCCGATGACCAACTTCGAGACCGGCTTCGTCCCGCAGGGCGTCGGCGCCGACCTCATCGCCACCATCGAGGGCTTCTCCCGCCATGACGTCGACTCCTTCGCGGCCCTGTCGCAGGAGCGGGCGGCCGAGGCGTGGAAGGACGGCCGCTTCGCCCGGTCCGTCGTCCCGGTCCTGGACCGCAACGGACTGACCGTCCTGGACCACGACGAGTTCATCCGCCCCGGCACCACCGCCGAGACCCTCGCCGCCCTCAAGCCGTCGTTCGCGACGGTCGGCGAGGCGGGCGGCTTCGACGCCGTGGCGCTGCAGAAGTACCACTGGGTCGAGAAGATCGACCATGTCCACCACGCGGGCAACTCCTCGGGCATCGTGGACGGCGCGGCGCTCGTCGCGATCGGCAACCGCGAGACCGGTGAGCGCTACGGCCTCACCCCGCGCGCCCGTATCGTCTCCGCCGCCGTCTCCGGCGCCGACCCGACGATCATGCTGACAGGCCCCGCGCCCGCCGCCCGCAAGGCGCTCGCCAAGGCGGGCCTCAGCATCGGTGACATCGACCTGGTGGAGATCAACGAGGCGTTCGCCGCCGTCGTGCTGCGCTTCGTCCGCGAGATGGGCCTGAGCCTGGACAAGGTCAACGTCAACGGCGGCGCCATCGCCATGGGCCACCCGCTCGGCGCGACCGGCGCGATGATCCTCGGCACCCTCATCGACGAACTGGAACGGCGCGATCTGCGCTACGGCCTGCTGACGCTGTGCGTCGGCGGCGGCATGGGCATCGCCACCGTCATCGAGCGCGTCTGACGCCGCGTCCAACCCCCTTACGGAGAGCCTGAGATGAGCGAGTCCACCACCATCCGCTGGGAGCAGGACGGGAACGGCGACGGAATCGTCACCCTGATCCTCGATGACCCCAACCAGTCCGCCAACACCATGAACGCGGCCTTCGCCGACTCCCTGGACGCCGTCCTGGACCGGCTGGAGGCCGAGGCCGACACCGTACGCGGCGTCATCATCACCTCCGCGAAGAAGACCTTCTTCGCCGGCGGCGACCTGCGCGACCTGATCCGTGCCACGCCGGAGAACGCCGCCGAGGTCTTCGCGGGCTCCATGCGCATCAAGGGCCGGCTGCGCCGTCTGGAGACCCTCGGCAAGCCGGTCGTCGCCGCCATCAACGGCGCCGCGCTCGGCGGCGGGTACGAGATCGCGCTGGCCTGCCACCACCGGATCGCCCTGGACGCCCCCGGCTCCAAGATCGGTCTGCCCGAGGTCACCCTCGGGCTGCTGCCCGGCGGTGGCGGCGTCGTGCGCACCGTCCGGCTGCTCGGTATCGCCGACGCGCTGCTCAAGGTGCTGCTGCAGGGCCGGCAGTACGCCCCGCGGCAGGCGCTGGAGGCCGGTCTCATCCATGAGGTCGCCACCGACCGCGAGGAGATGCTGGCCAAGGCCCGCGCGTTCATCGACGCGAACCCGCAGGTGCAGCAGCCCTGGGACGTCAAGGGCTACAGGATCCCCGGCGGGACCCCCAAGAGCCCGGCGTTCGCGGCGAACCTGCCGGCCTTCCCGTCCAATCTCCGCAAGCAGCTGGCCGGTGCTCCGTACCCGGCGCCGCGCAACATCCTCGCCGCGGCCGTCGAGGGCGCCCAGGTCGACATCGACACCGCGCTGGCGATCGAGGGCCGGTACTTCACCGAACTGGCCTGCGGCCCCATCTCGAAGAACATGATCCAGGCGTTCTTCTTCGACCTGCAGGCCGTCAACTCCGGTGCCAACCGTCCGCAGGGCATCGACCCGCGTCCGGTCACCAAGGTCGCCGTCCTCGGCGCCGGGATGATGGGCGCCGGCATCGCCTACTCCTGTGCCAAGGCGGGCCTGCAGGTCGTCCTGAAGGACGTGTCCGCCGAGGCCGCCGAGCGCGGCAAGGCGTACTCGGCCGCGATCCTGGACAAGGCGCTCGTCCGTGGCCGCACCACGCAGGCCAAGCGGGACGAGCTGCTGGGCCGCATCAGGGCGACCGGCGACCCGCGGGACCTCGCGGGCTGCGACGCCGTCATCGAGGCGGTCTTCGAGGACCCGTCGCTCAAGCACAAGGTCTTCCAGGAGATCGAGGACGTCATCGCCCCCGACGCCCTGCTCTGCTCCAACACCTCGACGCTGCCGATCTCGCTGCTGGCCGAAGGGGTCAAGCGCCGCCAGGACTTCATCGGACTGCACTTCTTCTCGCCCGTCGACAAGATGCCGCTGGTGGAGATCATCAAGGGCGAGCACACCAGTGCGGAGGCGCTGGCCCGCGCCTTCGACCTGGTGCGGCAGATCCGCAAGACCCCGATCGTCGTCAACGACTCGCGCGGCTTCTTCACCTCGCGCGTCATCGGGCACTTCATCAACGAGGGCGTCGCGATGGTCGGCGAGGGACTGGATCCGTCCTCCGTCGAGCAGGCCGCCGCCCAGGCCGGCTACCCGGCCAAGGTGCTCTCGCTGCTCGACGAGCTGACGCTCACCCTGCCGCGCAAGATCCGCGCGGAGTCGCAGCGCGCCATCGAGGCCGAGGGCGGCAGCTGGCAGACCCACCCCGCCGAAGTGGTCCTGGACCGGCTGATCGACGAGTTCGGCCGCACCGGCCGCAGCGGCGGCGCCGGGTTCTACGACTACGAGGACGGCAGGCGGACCCGGCTGTGGCCCGGTCTGCGCGAGCACTTCAGCAAGCCCGACGCGCGGATCCCGTTCCGGGACATGCAGGAACGGATGCTGTTCTCCGAGGCGCTGGACACCGTCCGGCTGCTCGAGGAGGGCGTGCTGACCTCCGTCGCCGACGCCAACATCGGCTCGATCATGGGCATCGGCTTCCCGGCCTGGACCGGCGGCGTCCTGCAGTACATCAACGGCTACGAGGGCGGACTGCCCGGCTTCGTGGCCCGCGCCGGTGAACTGACGGCGGCGTACGGCGAGCGCTTCACCCCGCCCGCGCTGCTGGTCGCGAAGGCGGAGAAGGGCGAGACCTTCACGGACAGCTGAGGCTTTCCCCGCCCTTGGCGTACGGGCTTCGGTCTCAGTCCCTGCCGGACGAGGCCGAAGCCCGCAGCTCCTCCGCCAGCGACCGTTGGAAGGCGGTCACCAGGGCCTGGACCAGGGCCGGCTGGATGTACTCGGTGAGCGAGCGCATCCGGGCGGTCTCCTCCGGGCTCGGGTCACCGTCCAGATACGGCTGCCAGACCTGCTCGCGGAAGAGCTTCTGCAGCTCATGGGCGACGGCCCGGGTGTGCTTCAGCACGATCTCGCGGGTGGCGAGCACCGTCTCCAGCGGGATCGGCACGTCCAGCAGCCGCACCCCCAGGTGCAGCATCGCCGGATTGACCAGGAAGACCTCGGGGCGGTCGGTGCGGTCGAGCACACCCATCGCCGACAGCCGGTCCACATCGTGGTCGGTCAGCGCCCGGCCCGCCCGCCGCTCCAGCTGCGCGCGCGGCGT
Organism: Streptomyces sp. H39-C1; assembly: GCF_027158125.1. Taxonomy (NCBI): domain Bacteria; kingdom Bacillati; phylum Actinomycetota; class Actinomycetes; order Kitasatosporales; family Streptomycetaceae; genus Streptomyces; species Streptomyces sp. H39-C1. The sequence goes on along the minus strand of NZ_JAPVLS010000021.1, from coordinate 3,829 downwards.
TTCCTCGGCGGAGTCCGGCACCCAGGCGGCGACCAGCGCCCGGTGCATCGCCAGATCCTCCGCGGTGATGTCGGCCGGCAGTTGGAGGAGGTAGCGCTCGATCGCCGCCAGCGTCAGCCCCTGGTGCTGCAGTTCCTCGATCAGCGACAGCCGCGCCAGGTGCTCGGGCCCGTAGAGCCCCACCCGTCGCGGACCCAGCACGGGCGGCGGGAGCAAGCCCTTGCTGCTGTAGAAACGAAGCGTACGGACGGTGACTCCGGCCCGCGCCGCCAGCTCGTCGACGGTGAGGCCGGCCGGCTGGATCAGGGACTGCGCCATGCGCTGCGCCTCGCTTCCGTCGGTACCCCGGTGCCGCCCCGGTCGATGCGGCGGATCGTGCTCAACAGTATTGCTGTCTCAGCGATGGTGTGAAAGCTTGCGGTTCCCGTACTCCACCAGGTTCCAGGAGACCGGCCGCCAGGCCGGCCAGGAGGCCGTCATGCCCACGATCCTGCGACTCCCCGCCGAACCGTCCGAGCTCACTCTCCCCGCGCTGCTGCTGCGCAATGCCGAGGACCACGGGGATCTCCCCGCGCTGTCCTGGCGCACCGCCGACGGATCCGGCTGGACCACCCTCACGTGGTCGGATGTCCGCCGCAAGGTGGCCGTCCTCGCCTCCGGCTACGCCGCGATCGGCGTGGAGCGGGGCGAGCACGTCCTGCTGATGATGGGCAACCGCCCCGAGCACTGGCTCTCCGACCTCGCCCTCGTCCACCTGGGCGCCGTGCCGGTCTCCGTCTACGGCACCGCCGCGCCCGAACAGATCGGCCATATCGCCCGTCACAGCAGGGCCCGGCTCGTGGTCGTGGAATCGGCGCGCGAGGGCGCCCGGTGGGAGCCGCTCCTCGACGACCCGCAGACCCGGCTGCGGCGGATCGTCGTGGTGGAACCCGGCGAGGCGGGGCCGCACGTCGCGTACTCCTCGATCGCCGCGCAGGGCGTCCGGCTGTACGACGCCGACGCCTTCGAGAAGGGCTGGCGCGCGGTGGACCCGGCCGACCCGCTCACCGTCGTCTACACCTCCGGGACCACCGGCGACCCCAAGGGCGTCGTGATCTCGCACCGCAATGTGCTGCTCAACGGCATCGCGCTGGACCGCGTCGCGGACTTCCCCGGCCACGCCGCGAGCATCTGCTATCTGCCGTTCGCCCACATAGCCGAGCGCATGCTCGGAATCTATCTGCCGGTCTTCCGGGCCGGGCACGTCCACCTCTGCGCCGATCCGCAGGCCGTCGCGGCGACCGCCAGGGAACTGCGCCCCGTGCAGTTCTTCGGCGTGCCCCGGGTCTGGGAGAAGCTCACCTCCTCGGTACGGGCCGCCCTTGGCCTGCTGCCCGAGGAGCGGCGTGCGGCCGTCGGGGCGGCCGCGGAGACCGCGCGGGCCGTGGTGAAGTGCCGCGAGCGCGGCGAGGAGCCCGCACCGGCCCTGGCCGCGGCCTACGCCGAGGCGAAGGCCGCGGTGCTCGACCCGGTGCTGGCCCTGGCCGGCTTCGAGCGGCTGACCTGGACGGCGAGCGCCGCCGCGCCGATGCCCGTCGACATCCTGGAGTTCTGGGCCGGCTTCGGCCTGGTCATCGTCGACGCGTGGGGCCTGACGGAGACGACCGGCGTTGCCACCACCAACAGCCCCGGCGGCTTCCGCTTCGGCTCCGTCGGACGCCCGCTGGACGGAGTGGAGGTACGGACCGCGGAGGACGGCGAGATCCTCGTGCGCGGGCCGATCGTCTGCGCCGGCTATCTGCGGCCGGACGGCACGGTGCTCCCCGCCACCGACGCCGACGGGTGGTTCCCCACCGGGGACGTCGGCCGGATCGACGAGGACGGCTATCTGTGGATCACCGACCGCAAGAAGGAGATCATCGTGCTCTCCTCGGGCAAGAACGTGGCCCCTGCCGCCGTCGAGAACGCCCTGAAGGAGCACCCGCTGATCGGCCAGGCCCTGGTGCACGGCGACGGCCGCCCCTACCTCGTCGCCCTGCTCGTCCTCGACCCCGAGCTGGCTCCCGCCTGGGCCGACCGGGAGGGCCCGGAGGCGCTGCGCGCCGAGATCGCCCGCGCGGTCGCCACCGCCAACGCCCGGTTGAGCCGGCCCGAGCAGATCAAGCGCTACCACCTGCTCACCGATGAGTGGGGGCCGGCCACCGGAGAGCTCACCCCCTCGCTGAAGCTGAAGCGCCGGGTGATCCGCAGTACGTACGCTGAGGAGATCGATTCCCTGTACGAGGGGTAGGACCTGTGCACCACCGACTCCTGCGCGCGGCGCTCTCCGGGCTGCTCCTCGTGACCGCGTGCGCCGCAGGGCGCCCCTCCGCGTCACCGCCGTCCGCGGACAGCTCCTCCGGAGTCGGCGACCCGCTGTTCCCGCTGGCGGGCAACGGCGGGTACGACGTCTCGCACTACGGCCTCGACCTGGACTACGACCCCGCGACCCGGGTGCTGCGCGGCACCGCGCGGATCACCGCGCGTGCCACGCGGGGTCTGCCGACCTTCAACCTCGACCTGTCGGGCCTGGAGGTCGGCAAGGTCACCGTCGACGGGGCCGGGGCCGTGAGCTCCCGCGCCGGGGCCGAACTGACCGTACGGCCGGCCCACGCCATCGGTTCGGGGGCGGAGTTCACCACCGTCGTCGAGTACTCCGGGGTCCCCGGCACCATCAAGGACGCCGACGGCTCGCACGAAGGGTGGGTCCGTACGGACGACGGCGCCGTCGGCCTGGGCGAACCGGTCGGCTCGATGGCCTGGTTCCCGGGCAACAACCACCCCTCGGACAAGGCCGCCTACGACATCACGGTGACCGTGCCCGAAGGCCTGACCGCGGTGTCCAACGGGGAGTTGACCGAGACCCGCACCACGGGCGGCCGGTCCACGTTCCGGTGGCACAGCGCCGAGCCGATGGCGAGCTATCTGGCGACCGTCGCCATCGGGAAGTTCCAGGTGACCCGGTCGGCCACAGCCTCGGGACTGCCGGTCTACGTCGCCGTCGACCCCCGCGAGGCGGGCGAGGAGCGGTCCGGTGTGCTCCGCAGGATCCCGCAGATCGTCGACTGGGAGAGCGGGCTGTTCGGCCCGTACCCCTTCTCGTCCACCGGCGCCATCGTGGACCGTGTCGACGGCGACACCGTCGGCTACGCCCTGGAGACCCAGACGAAACCGGTGTTCCCCGGCGACCGGAAGGGCACCACCCTGGACGAGCCGACCCTGGTGCACGAACTGGCGCACCAGTGGTTCGGCGACTCCGTCACCCCCCGCACCTGGCAGGACATGTGGCTCAACGAGGGCTTCGCCACCTACACCGAGTGGCTGTGGGACGAACAGCACGGCGGTGACAGCGTTCAGAAGCACTTCGACGCCACCTACCGGGACGACGCCCAGTGGGCGTTCCCGCCGGCCGACCCCGGCAAGCCGGAGAACGTCTCCGACGCCCCGGTCTACGGACGCGGCGCGATGGTCCTGCACAAGGTGCGGCAGGCCGTCGGGGACGAGCGGTTCTTCGCCATCCTGCGCGGCTGGGCCACCGGGCACCGGGGCGGGAACGTCGACTCCGCCGAGTTCACGGCCTGGTGCGAAAAGCAGTCCGGCAAGGACCTCAGCGGCCTGTTCGCCGTCTGGCTGTACGGCGACGGCCGCCCCGGAACGCCTTAGGAGCAGCAGGCGTTCGCCCTAAGAGTGCGGTACGTGATCTTCTGTCCTGCTTATGATCACTCGATGGGGTGACGGTGAAGCATTATTGCCGGTCAGGCGTTCGGGATTCGCTTGGGTGACGGGATGAGCGATCGCAAGTCGTACTCGA